>NZ_CALAYQ010000121.1:0-22031 GCF_937894855.1 uncultured Zoogloea sp. | reverse complement strand
GTCTGCACTCGACGCTGGGCTACCTGCCGCCCACGGCCTATGAACGGAAAACCGCACTACAGCACCCTATCGAGGTGTCCGGTATTACTTGACCACTACAGGACGACCACCTCTTCGCCTACGACTGCCGGGTTGCCCGCGACGGCACTCGCTGGCTCGCCGACATCCACCTCCCCGACGGCCTCCCCGACACCGAAGTCGCCGCCGTCTGGCAAGCCCTCGCCGACCTCATCGCCCCCGGCCTCGGCCCCCTCGGCAAGACCGACGCCTTCGCCCAGGCCCGGCTCACCGCCGAGCAGCCCCACCTGTGGCCCCAGCGCGACCCCGCCACTGTCGCCAGCGGCGAGCAGCTCACCCTCCAGCTCAACACCCCGGCCCTGCTGTTCGCCTCATCCCAGGTCGCCGACCAGGCGGCCCCCGATCTCCTCGCCCTCTACCGCGACGCCTTCCACCAGCTCTCCGGCGGCACCCTCCGCCTCAGCCACTTCTTCGCCAGTCAGCGCATGGCCGGCGGCACCTACCTGCACCGGCGCCACCTCGCCCAACGCCAGCACGCCTACCGGCCCCTCGTGCTCACCGAGCCCGGCAGCGTCTTCGTGCTGAAGGTTGTCGATGCCGCCGCCCGCCCCCTGCTCGCCCGCTGGCAGCGCCACGGCCTGCCCCTGCCAACCAAGGTCGCAGCCGAGCACGGCAGCGCCTGGCAAGACCACCCCTACCTGCCCCAGAACGGCTATGGCGAAATCGCCATCGACCTCCAGCACGGCTTTCCACCGCCTGCTGCCGATCGACTCACCGCCTGCTGACCCGCCATGACCACGCCCTCCGCCCCCAAAAGCAGCCTCCCGGCCCTCCACTGGCTCATCCGCGCCGAGCTTGAAGTGCTCACCCCCCTTCACCTGGGCACCGGCACCGACCAACGCATCACCCCCGACGCCCCCGACGCCGACCCCTACTGGCAAGCCGACATCGCCCTCGACGCCGACGGCAGGCCCTACCTCCCCGGCGCCAGCCTCAAAGGAGCCCTCAAAGCCCTCGCCCGCCGCCGCCAGGTCGACGCCCCCTGCTTGCCCCTGTTTGGCGACCTCAACCGCGGCGGCGCCCCCCACCCCGACTGCATTCCCCCGCGGCGCACCCGCGCCGGCCTTGCTGAATTCCGCGACGCCCTGCAAAGCCACGCAACCCAAGCCGACGGGCCCGACACCGCCCAACCCCGCATCGCCATCGACCGTATCACCGGCAGCGTGGTGGACAAGAAGCTCTTCCACACCCAAACCGTCCCCGTCGGCACCCGCTTTAGCGTCGAGATAATCCTGCGCCGCGCCGACCAAAACCTCGCCGCCCAGCTCGTCGCCCTGCTCCAGCACGGCCCCACCGACCCCGACTTTCGCCTCGGCGCCCACGCCAACCTCGGCTTCGGGCGCGTCGGCCTGTACGGCAACATCGACACCCGCCGCTTCGGCCCGCAACAAGCGCAACACTGGTTCGCCGCCGCCCAAACCCAGGCCGACGCCCGCTGGACCGACTTCGCCGAAGCCGTCACGCTGACTGCCCCCGCCCCCGCCCCCGCCCAACCCGCCCCGCACCGGCTCGCCCTCCCCCTCAGCCTCACCTTCCACACCCCCTTCCTCGTCAAGCAGCCGGAGCACAAGCACCGCAAGCCGCAAGACAACGCCCCCGACGGCACCCCCCGCCAGCGCGGCGACCGGGCGCTCCTCCCCGGCGCCAGCCTGCGCGGCCGCCTGCGCAGCCAGGCCGAACGCATCCTGCGCACCCTTGGCTGCAAGGTCGCCCAAGGCCACGCCGTGCCGCCGGTCAAAAACAACACCTGCCCCGACCCCGCCACCCTGCTCTTCGGCACCGCCGGCTGGCGCGGCCTGCTGCGCACCGACGACTGCACCGGCACGGCCCCCGCAACCCTCGTCGATCACGACATGCTCGCCATCGACCGCTTCACCGGCGGCGGCAAGGACGGCGCCAAGTTCAAGCTCCGCTACGCCGAATGCCCCACCCTCGAAGGCCAGCTCAGCCTCGACCTCTCACGCCTGCGCAGCGCCCGCCTCGACGGCGCCAATGCCGCCGACACCCCCTGGATCGCCCTCGGCCTGCTCACCCTGGTGCTGCGCGACCTCGCCGAAGGCGACATCCCCTTCGGCCACGGCAGCGCCAAGGGCTACGGCCGCTGCCGCGCCCAGGGCCTGCCCGACCGCTGGCGCCAGGCCCTCGAAGCCCACTTCGGCCCCAACGCCGACGCCCGCGCCCTCGCCGCCCTGCGCGCCTGGTGCCGCACCCACGCCACCGCAGCCCTCGACGCCCCCTGCAGCCTCGCAGGCAGCGCCCCCACCCCGGCGGCCGCGGCGCCCAGCGGGCAAGCCGCCCCGGCCGACGCCTTCCACAACCCCTACCATTTCATCCCCTTCAGCCAGCCCGACATCGACCGCTGGCTCAGCCCCGACGCGCACCGCAAAACCGGCGGCCACAGCCGCTACCGGGGCCTCTCCGGCCGCCTGGTGTGTGCCCTCACCACCGTCACCCCGCTCTTCGTCGGCGCCGCCGCCCGCACGCCGGCAAGCGACCAACACCCCAAGCCCGTCGCCGGCTTTGCCCTGCAAAACCAGCCCGCCATCCCCGCCACCAGCCTGCGCGGCCTGCTCTCCAGCCTCTTCGAGAGCATCAGCGGCAGCAACCTGCGGGTGCTCCACCCCACGCCCTACTCCATCCGAAAGACAACCAAAGAAGCCCTCTCCGCCATCGGCCGCATCGTCGAGCGCAACGGCGAGCTGAAGCTCTACCCGCTCACGCTGCCCACCATCCACCAGAACGCTGACAACGCCTACCCCGTACCAGCCAGGTGGCGCAAGGTGTTCTATTGGGAAAGCCCGGTTCCACTGCGCGTGTACTTCGGCAGCCGAAAACAGACATACGACAGCCGCCAACCCCACTACCTCCCAATTCAGGAACTCAGCTATCTTCCCAACGACAGCGACTGCATCGCCCCCGACCAAGGCGATCTACGCTTCCCCTCCAGAGACCGCGACCGCAAGTTCCTGATCGGCCAGTGCCCGATCTCCCGGTACGATTGCCCGATCCCTGAAACCGACCTTCCGAAGCTATCTCCCCAGGAGCGCCCCCGCTACACCCGCGGCTGGGTGCGCAGCCTGTGGACCTCCAACCGCGAAAAGGAACTCCCCCACACCGTCAAACACCAACTCTTCATCCCCGACCCCGTGGAGACCCCCGCCGCCGACGACCTCCTGCCCATCCCCCAGGGCGTGCTCGACACCTTCCACGCCCTCGCCGACCTCGCCCTGGCCGGCCAGCACTGGGGAAAGGACGAAACCCCCGCCGACGACCAGCTGCTCCCCTTCACCCCCGCCGGGCGCCAGCGCCACGACGCCGACCGCCCGCCCCGCGACGCCGACCGCCAAACCCGCCTGCAACCCGGCGACCTGGTCTGCTTCGACCTGGGCGACGACGGCGCGGTGAGCGAAATCAGCTTCTCCTCCATCTGGCGCGAGGGCCTCCGCCTGGCCGGCAAGCCAAACCTCGCCACCACCGCCGACCTCCTCGCCCAAGTCTCGCCCCACCTGCTCCCCCTGGGCATGCCCGGCCGCAGCGCGCGCCTCTCGCCGGTCGAACAGCTCTTTGGCGTTGTCGAATACCGCCCGCCGCAAACCGCCAAGGGCACCCGCAAACCCACCGACGCCCCCGCCGCCTACGCCCTGGCCGGCAAGCTGCAGGTTGGCTTTGGCCGCCCGGCCCGCCCCTTTGAGCGCGAGCCCGCCGTCACCCTCAAAGAACTCTCCACCCCCAAGCCCCCGTCCCCGGCCCTCTACTTCCGCCCCAAGGCTGGCGACGGCTACGTCTCCAAGGCCAAGCTCGCCAGCCAGCCCCAAGACTACGCACCCGCCGGCCGCAAGCACTACCTCCACGCCCTGCGCCGGCAAGGCCAAGTTGCTCGACTGGACAACTCGGGCCACGTGCCCAGCGACGGCAGCGGCCGGCCGCCCTGGCAAAGCCGCTTTGATGGCCAGGAAGACAGCGGCAACAAGCGCCGCGTGCGGGTTGAGCCCATCCCCGCTGGCGAAACCTTCCACTTCGAGATCGACTTCGACAACCTCAGCCCCACCGAGCTGGAACAGCTCTGCGCCACCCTGCTGCCCCACCCCGCCTTCGAACACCGCCTGGGCATGGGCAAGCCCATTGGCCTGGGTTCGGTCAAGCTGGCGGTGGAGGGGCTGCTTCTCGTCGACCGACCCCGCCGCTACGCCGAAGACGAGCCCAACGCCCCCCGCCACCACCGCGGCTGGCGCGCCAACGCCGACGCCGGCTGGCCCGACCACCTCCAGGGCGACAGCCCCGCCGCCCCCCTGGAGGCCACCGAACAACCCGCCGCCCTGGCCGAGCGCGCCATGGCCCGCGTGCCTGCCGACGTGCGCCGCGCCCTGCAACTGCTGGGCAACCCCGGCGCCGTTGCCGCCCCGGTGCACTACCCCCAGGTCAAGGATGCTCAAATCGAAGAGAAGCACTACCTCTGGTTCGTCGCCAACGACGACGAGAAGACCGCCGGGGGCAATCGGCACCTGCCCCGCCTGCACGCCAACAGCCCCGGCCTGCCCACCCTGCCGCGACTCGTCAAGAGGGAGAAAGACCATTCCTCCAACACCGGCAAACCCCGCCGAAAATGAACCCCTTGAATCCAGGCGTCCCCAAACCCCTTCAAACAAACCGCGCCGCGGCTTGATTGCAAAAGGAAAACAACCCAGAATCCAGATCGTCCTGACTCACCGGGTACCGCTCATGCTGCATGGCGCCGCCAATGCCCCCAAAACCCGCGCCCCACAAGGCGCGCCGGGGCTGCGGTCAGGCCCCAGGGCCGAAGTCAGGCCCGTTAAGACGGACGAAGGCCGCTTCCGCGCCGACCTGTTCGTCAGGCCCCAGGGCCGAAGTCAGGCCCGTTAAGACCCAGAATTCGGTCAAACCAACCAAGTTTTTTCGTCAGGCCCCAGGGCCGAAGTCAGGCCCGTTAAGACACCCGGGCTGCGTCCTTCCCGCCGTCGTCCTTGGGGGTCAGGCCCCAGGGCCGAAGTCAGGCCCGTTAAGACTGAGCCCACGAGTTTTCGGCCACGGTCAGCGTCAGGCCCCAGGGCCGAAGTCAGGCCCGTTAAGACGGATAATCATCAATCCAGCTACAGCTTCGTACTGTCAGGCCCCAGGGCCGAAGTCAGGCCCGTTAAGACAAGCACAGAAGGATCAAGACCAGGAACGGAGGTCAGGCCCCAGGGCCGAAGTCAGGCCCGTTAAGACGGTGCTCGCGTGCACTTACTGTGGGAAGAAAAAGTCAGGCCCTTTGCCACGGCGGGCGGATGTCGCCCGCCGTGTTCTTCCTCCTCCTGCAGGCGTACCGCTGTCGGCCAGCGCAAAATTGAACCCGCTTTCCGCGCTTGTTCCGGCTTTGCGTGCCGCGCCGAAGGCGCATGCTGATCGGGTCTTCCAGCCCCCGCTTGCCGCCATGCCCCACTGGATCGTCACCACCGACATTGCCGACCCGCGACGCCTGCGGCGGGCTGCGCGGATTTGCGAACGGCACGGCGAGCGGGTGCAGGAGAGCATGTACTGGATGGACCTTGCCACCGAGGAGCTGCAGGCGTTGCAGGCGGCGCTGGCGGCAACGATCCACCCCGCCCACGACACGGTGCGCTACTACCCGGTGTGCGGGCTGGATCTGGCGCGCTCCCAGGGCGAGGGGCTGTGCCACGGGCTCAAGCCCCTGCCCAGCCACTGGCTGGTGTAAGGAGGGTGCGATGGAAGCCGGCCCCCTGCTCCGCCAGGCCCTGAGCCCCGCCAACCTGCTGACCGCCTGGAGCCGGGTGGCCGCCAACCGCGGCATGGCCGGCGTGGATGGCGAGACCATCGACGGGATCGCGCCCCAGGTGCACGGGGTGCTCGACGAGATTGCCGCCGGGGTGTGGGCCGGCAGCTACCACCCGGCCGCGCTGCGCCGAGTGTGGATGGCCCGCCCCGGCAGGTCGCCCCGGGGGCTGGCGGTGCCTACCGTCCGCGACCGCATCCTGCAGACCGCCGTGACGCTGGTGCTGACCCCGCCGGTTGAGGCCGAACTGGAAGACTGCGCGTTTGCCTACCGCCGGGGGCGGGGCGTGCGTCAGGCGGTGGCGCGCATCGGCACCTACCAGCGGCAGGGCTACCGCTGGGTGGTGGACGCCGACATCGAGCGCTTCTTCGACAACGTGCCCCACGACGCGCTGCTGGCCCGGCTTGGCGAGCTTGCGCCGGAGCCGGCGCTGCTGGCCCTGGTGCGCGCGTGGCTGACGGCCCCCATCGACGACGCGGGCCAGCAATCGATCCCCCGACTGGGGATTCCGCAAGGCAGCCCGATCTCGCCGCTGCTGGCCAACCTGTATCTCGATACCCTCGACGAGGCCCTGCTGGACGAGAACCATGTGCTGGTGCGCTATGCCGACGATTTCATCGTGCTGGCGCGGACGCGAGCACGCGCCGAAGCCGCGCTGGAGCTGACCGCGACGGTGCTGGAGCGCCTGGCCCTGAAACTCAACCCGCTCAAGACGCGGGTGCTGAACCTGGACGACGGGCTGGAGTTTCTGGGCTGGCACTTTGTCCGCAGCTTTTCGGTGCCCCGCCTGTGGCCCGAAACCCCTATACCCCTGGCGCTGCAGCCGGCCCCAATCGCTGCTGCAGCACCGTCGGCCATCGAGGGCGCGCCCACCACGCCGCCGGATAGCTGCGGCAACGTCGATGGGGATTGCGACGACGGTGGCGATGACGACGATCCACTGCCACCGCTGGCCCCGCTGCAGCGTACGCTGTATCTGGTGGATGGCGGCGCTGGCCTGTCGGTGGATAACCAGCGCTACCGCATCGAGCGGGACGGCAGCAAGGTGCTGACCCTGCCGGCAACCAACGTGGATGCGATCCTCGTCTTCGGCAACATCCAGGTGAGCACGCCCGCCCTCCAGCTGGCGGCGCGACACGCGTGCCCGGTGGTCCTGCTGTCCACCCTCGGTCGCTGCTACGGGCGCTTCGAGCCGGCCGGCGGCGACGGCGCGCCCTTGCTCCAGACTCAGTTTGCCCGCCACGGGGATACCGGCTTCGGTCTCGGGATCGTGCGTAGTCTGGTGACCGCCAAGCTCAACCATTCGGCCCTGACGCTGGCACGCGCCCACCGCCACCGTACCGGCACCGTAGCCCATCGGGACACTCCCGACCGACTGCGCGAGCTGGCCCACGGACTCGCAGCCACCACTTGCGTGGAGAGCCTGCGCGGCACCGAAGGCGCAGCGGCCGCCCGCTACTGGGCAGCCTTTGCCGAGCTGCTGCCAGAAGGATGGACCTTTGCCGGGCGGGCGGCCCACCCCGCGCCGGATGCCGTCAACGCCCTGCTTTCGCTGGGCTATACGGTGCTCTACAACGCGGTGGGCGGGCTGCTGCAGGCCCGCGGCCTCAACGCCCATCTGGGCTGGCTGCATGTGCCGGGCAGCACCCACCTGGCCCTGGCCTCCGATCTGATGGAAACCTACCGTGCCTACGTGGTGGACGCCACACTGCTGAAACTCCTCCACACCGGCACGCTAGAGCCCACAGACCACCGCTGTGATGGGGGCCATTGCCAGCTTGGTCCGGAGACGATCCGTCGTTTCATCCAGGCCATCGAGGCGCGCTTCAACGCCGTACAGCATCCCCCCCAGGCGGAGACGCCGATGGACCTGCGCCGCCTCATCGACCGGGACGTGTTGAGCCTGATTGGCGCCCTGCGCACCGGCAACCCCGCGGACTTCACCCCAACCCACTGGCGATGAGCGCCCGCTACCTCGTGTTGGTGGCCTACGACATCGCCGACCCACGCCGACTGCAACGGGTGGCCCGCGCGCTGGAAGAGATCGGCGAACGGGTGCAGAAGAGCGTCTTCGAATGCGGTGTCACGCCGGACGGGCTGATCGCACTGCGCGAACGCCTGCGCGCCCTTATCGACCCGCGGGAAGACCGGGTGCTGCTGCAGCCACTGTGCCCCCACTGCCGCCACGCCATGGTCTGGCAGGGCAAGCCGCCTCCCATAACCACCGAAGCCTTCTGGGTGATCTGAACCAACCAGCATCGCTGCCCCGACAACCCGGCGGCTCATAGCCAGGCACTGGACGACATCGCAAGGCCCCCACGCGCTAAAACACGCCCTTCAGTCACCAACAGCCGACCGGAAGCCTGCGCTCGGCCATAGCACGCAAAACAAAAGCAAAAAGCCCTTGGATCACCAAGGGCTTTTTGCTTTGAAACAATGGCGGAAAGGGAGTCTGCCTAAATATGGCGCAATTCAGTCCAACCGCGTTCAAAACGAAATATCATGTTCTTGATTTTGAACACTTTAATGATTAATGGCATCCAAGCCAATCTAACTCAAGCCAGCCCTTCGTGGCATACTGAATGGCACACCAGCTCTGAGCATGAACATGGCCATCATCACCGACACCAAGGCAAGAAACATCAAGCCTGACGATCCAGCGATCCCACACGGAGGCATCACGGGGCTCTCGCTACTTCCATCGAAAACGCGCGGGCACGGCAAGTGGGTGCTGCGTTACGTCAGCCCTGTGACAGGCAGCCGTCGAAATGCTGGGGTTGGCGCCTACCCTGAAGTTGGCATCGCAGAGGCTGCAAGACGAGCTACTGCCATGCGCATCGAACTCGCCGAAGGAAGAGACCCGCTCGAAGAGAAGGCCAAGATCAATGCCGCTCCGGAGGCACCAACGGTCCCTACGTTCAAGGATGCCGCAGAGACGCTGCACAAGGACCTACTCCCCGGCTGGAAGAACCCCAAGCACGGCCAGCAGTGGATCAACACCCTGATCGAGTACGTCTTCCCGAAGCTCGGTGAGAAGCGCCTGAACGAGATCCAACCCGGTGACGTTGCCGAGGTTCTCAAGCCGATCTGGCTCACAAAGGCTGAGACGGCCAGCCGGGTAAAACAGCGCATCCACGCCGTGATGTCCTGGGGCTGGGCGCATGGTCACTGCCAGTCGAACCCCGTGGACGTTGTAGGACACCTTCTCGCTCAGCAGCCCGGCAAAGCCGTTCGTACGAAGCACCACCCCGCAATGCCCTGGCGCCTGATCCCTGAATTCGTCAAAAATCACCTCAGGCCGGGCAACCGGCCTGAGGTCACACGTTCGTTGCTGGAATTCATCATCCTGACGGCCTGCCGCTCAGGCGAAGCCAGAGGAATGACGTGGACTGAAGTGGACTTCAAGAACGCAGTCTGGTCGATCCCGCCAGAACGGATGAAGGCCAAGATACTTCACCGTGTTCCGCTTTCACCGCGCGCGCTTCAGATTCTGGAAGGCCAGAAGGAGCAGCACGAGACTCTGGTCTTCCCTTCGATCCGAGACCAGGTCGAACTCTCCGACATGGCGATCACTGCCCTACTCCGCCGTGTCAAAGCACCCAGCGACACGCCTGAACGTATTGCGACGACCCACGGCTTCAGATCAAGTTTCCGAGACTGGTGCAGCGAAAAGGGTTACTCGCGGGATCTGGCTGAACGATCTCTTGCGCACACCATCAAGGACAAGGTCGAGGCTGCATACCATCGGACAGATTTGCTGGAGCAACGCAGAGAGCTCATGAACGATTGGGCTAACTACGTCTCAGGCGCACTCTCCTTCGCAGATCTGTTTGAGGCACACAGCCACGTTCTTCGGTAGGCAGCTTGTCGGCCAATTCGGTCGTTGGCCGATGACGGCGAATCAGGCAGCAAAGTGCGGGTTACCAGCCGGCGGGGGTAATTCAACCCCGAACGTCAGCTTCTCGACATGGCGAACTCACACTTCCGACCCTAAGCAGAAATCCATACATCATAAGAGTAGACAGTCGAACCGGACTTGGTGTCAAAATGGCAGTTATGTAGTGATTGGCTGCAATCTGGCAGCAAAGTCAATGACACTTGATGCGCCGCCGGCATCGAGGAGTTGTGCCATTACCAGCGAGGTCGATAAAGAAGGGGGGCTGAAGTGCACACTGGAAAGTTTGATGATCCCGAAGTAATCGAGGGGGCGGCGCGAGCTTCATTGCAGATGTACGAGGCGCCTTGCATCCCGACTGGTTTTCGACACATCAGGACTGTCGAGTTGTTTACTTGGCCTCCGGGTGAATTGGCTGGCGGTGTGAAGTATGACGGGAATGTAGTCTACGTAGCGATTCGAGGAACTAGTGTGCTCGGTAACTGGATATTTACAAACCTCCAGGCTTTTATGGCTCCATTCCATGTAGTGGACGACAAATTAAGTGACGCTCCGAGCACGAAATATCAAGGAGGTCACTATAGGAGACTTTCTGAAGGTGCCATACATCAAGGTTTTTTCAGGGCCTTCTCATGGCTTTGGTACGGGACAGAGCCGATGCTCGACGCAGTATTGAGAGATCGAAACATCGCTCTTGTACGGCTGAAACGATACTGGACACTTTTTTTCTGCTGCCTCTGCTGTTGGTCCTATTCTTCGAGCAATTAGGAGTCTCTGGCGCGGTAGGTGCGCTATGGGGGGCATCCATCGCGTTGGTCTTTATGACAGCTGAGGCTGGCATATGGGAGGACTACTTTAAGAGAGTTCCCCAAGTGCAGGGCGGAGCTCCTACGGACCCGCTACTCGGAAACCCCGAGCACTGTTTGTTGGACGAGCTCGCTTCGTATGAAAGAGTCGTTTTCACCGGACACTCACTTGGAGGCGCAGTGGCAACTATTGCGTTTATGGTCTATAGCTGCAGGTGCCGCAGTCAAGGAGCCAAAGAAAACGCCGTTCTAGTTACATTTGGTGCTCCCCGGATTGGGGATATGGACTTTGTGAACGAGTTCTCTAGCCGGTTTAAAGGGCGCTTTGTCCACGTGCAACACCCGGGGGATCCTGTGCCGGATCTGCCACCTAATGGGATGCGAGAGCTGATCGCTCGACGATTCTGGATGCGAGGTCCGCTTGGCTGTCTCGTCATACTTCTATACTTCGGTTGGACCATCGTTGCACGCTTGTATCGCGCGCCTCGTGCTGCTCGTTGGGGGGACGGCACGACGCATGAAGTCGCTCCGGGCACTAGGTGGCTTTCGTTCAAGAGCCACAGCATGGCGGACGTCTACTATCGTTGGGCGCAGTCGTACGCCGCCAAAAACCGGCCCGAATAGTGCTCCGGCCGATTGCTCGCGTGCGTGATCCACAGAGAAGCTTCCGTTCCGTCGCTTGATGGCAAAACGACAGATGGCCATCATCTTGCTGCCTGGCTTCGCCGATCAGGTGAGCAACAGCTCCGGCCGAGATTCGGTCTCAGGCCCAGCGGTAGCAGGCTGCATCTCGGCCTTATGGAAAGCTTTGCATAAGGCCGATGACCCGTCCTCGGTCTGATGACCTGCCGTGGGTTGGTACGCACAATCAGGCGGCAATGCGACGGTTCCTGCTATTCATAGCTCTCGGCCTGTATCGATCGTTTGTCATTTCAGATTGCAATCGGATTCGACCCAATGCGGCGCATACAGAACGTAAAGTGCGGACGTTCAATTTACCAAGGTTAATAGAGATCGTCAAAGTCAGTACATTTTTCGATATGCCGCTATCGGACGACCTACTCAGGAGTCTTCATTTCTGAAATCTGCCGAACATAATGAAGAGCTTGTTCATAGGTAATCTCTGGACAAGTAATAGCCATCATTCGGCGAGCAGCGACCTCTAAACGATGCTCCTCAAGAGTGCTTCTGACAGGAACATGCTCATGCTCAGGAATAGTCCGATGATAGGCATGAGATTGATAGAGATGGATTGCCGCAGCAAGGAACAATAGTTTTTTGACAAATTGATCGCGGCATGTGCCGTTAGAATCAGCGGTGCTCGGCAGCATCGCCGTGATCCTATTTTTCACAGTCTCCGACTCGAAGGTCATTGGCTGATGCAGGTGGGCGAATTCGTTTCGAATCTTCCTCAAAAGATCGAGTGCCTGTTGCGTTTCTTTTGAGATAAGACCGAGAGCGAAAGAAACCCTGATTTTTGAAGAGAATGTTCCTACGGGGCCGTTGAATTCAAACAAAGCTTCCGTTGCGGTGGCTGCTTGTCTAACAAAGAAGCGTTTCAATAACGCGCTGAGTTCATTCTCAATGTACGCAGCAGCGACCAAAGCGCAGCCACGATCAGACTCCTTAGCCAACTCTTCTTTTATCCGAAACAGCAATTCGGATCGGGATAATCCATCTGGAACGATGGTTTCCAGACAATCCTTGGGTTCTGACGTAGAAAATTCTTTTGAGGTCATCGGCTCTTCTTTTCGTCGAGGTCGAGGTAGTGGTGGAGACGGGCGCGATTAGCGTACCTAATGGTGCGATGGATCGAGTGGCTGCAGCGCTCAGTTTGCCGCCCGTGGCGGGTCGTTGCGATGTACGCCTGCTTGAGGTCGAGATCGGTCGCTCGGGCGCACGGACTCGAGCGGCCGCTCCGGCCCACCACCAGCCTGTAGCAACCAACACGCTGTCAGCCAGTAACAACTCACTCGGCGCACTCTTCGTTTCGAGCCAACTATACCCCGGACGCCTGTTGGCGTCGGGGAATGATGCGCTACTTAAACATGGCACTGCTTCCAGTGCTAGAACGCCATCCTCATCCGCGCCAACTCACTTTTCAATAGCTCAATCTCCATCGCGATCTTCACTTCCGAAGCACGGTCATCAACAACCCTGGCGCCCGCATCCAAGTCAAACCACTCCTCGCCCGAATCCGGCAACACCGTTCGAACCGGAAGTCCCACCTCCTCAGCGCGGTGCTCCAGCGCCTTCCTTAGGGCCAAACGCTGATCATCCGCGCCATGCTGGATGAAAACCACCTGCCCGCTCGTCTCCCACTTCTCCCTGAACGACCAGACCAACCAATCCACCAACCCACGCTGATCGGCATGCGCGGAGTACCCACCCAACTGCACGATACTTGCGCGAACATCCCGGATTGCCACCCGCTCACCCTCCGACCACGCCAGGAAACCCGTGTGCCGTGCACGCTCCGAGACCGGGGTCGCACGTAACGAAAGAAGCTGCCCGGCAATCGATGTGGGCGGTGCATAGCCCAGCATCGCCACTATCGTACTCGTCTGTCTAAGCAAGTGCGGCAGCCAGGCACGTGCAGGCCCTCCGTCGCAGCTACCCGCGTCGGTGACAATCACGCAAGGCCGGGGAACTCCACTTTCCATCAGTTCCCTTCGCTTACCCACCGAGATCTGACTTCGCGCATTCAAGCCTCAAGAAACAAGAACTAGAAGCCGATATATTTAGATGAGGCAGACTACCCAGCGATACCGCATGGCGAGGACGAAGAAGAACAGGATTTATTAAAGTTAGCACTCGATTGCCGCTAGCCATGCCAATAATCTCTCAGTCGAACACACATCGTGACCAATAATATAATCGATGCCGCTCTTAAAATTGGAGCAAACAATATCATCAGGGCTCTTTTAAAAAACAAGGATACAAAAGAGAGCTTTAAAATCACAGTAAAGTTAATGCACAACAAAGATCGCTTGCAGACGAAAACAATCGCGGATAGCCTCGTCAAAAAGCTATATGCCTACAAAATTAAACGTAGCGAAGTAATTTACATCTCCACCGCAGCTTACATGTGCGCCGTTTCCTTTGCCATCCTGTCTCATCGAGAACGGAAAGCAGGAGAAGTCAGCAGAGCCCTATTCGCATTAAACAGATCTAATTATTATCTAGGCGTGCTTCACAGCTACTCAAGTGAGACTTTTATGCCTAGCCCTGAGGCAAAGAAAGCCATTCAAATCATTAAAGACATAGCGGATGGCGGCTCAAAGGGTGGGAAGAGCAGAGATGATAAAAGAGGGCCTCCAAGACAAGAGGCAGCAAGACTTCTTTCCGAACTGAAGCCAAAAGACGGATGGAATACCTATCAACAAGCTGCAACCGATATCGCCAAGCACGTCGGGAAGTTCATTGAGAAATATGAGTTAAATCACCCCGGAACCGATTTGGAGATTGGAACAAGCGAAGACACTCTTGTTCCTACGATCATAAGATGGATAACAAAAGTGGATGTAGTCACCAAAGCATTCGAATCCAATGCATCCCAGAAGGCTTTAAAGAGAATTAAGAATAAAAAGCTCAAAAAACACGAGGACGCCCCCTTGCCTCCTTCGGACGAGCCTTAATCTGCCCCTTTCCGAACGTTCGTCCAACATCCACCTCCTTCAGGCAGAGGTGATAATCGGGCTTTGTCAGGTAGGCAATCGCTTTGCGCAAGCCAAATCTTCGCTCTTTATCGAAATGGGAGATCATGCCAATACCAAGATCGACGTACTTATCTTTAACGGCGTTGCAGTTCCAATAAAGTTCTTCCTTGCCCTGCATTTTCTCCCAGGTTTGTCCGATCAGCCGTCCAATAGTGATGTCCTCCCGAACCTTGGCACCATCGAAATAGAAAAACCAGTGATAGTGAAAGCCTTTGGTTAATCCGTACTCGAGCTTCCAGCAGTGGCCGAGCTTGTTCGCGGCAAACTTTTCGCTACTGAGCTTTCGTATGAATCGCGCCCTGTCCTTCCGCAGTCTGTCAGGCGGCACTGTGATCCCGTTTAACTCACCGTCCTTCTTGACTGAAGGGTAATAGAGATCCACACGAACAACGAGCAATCGAGAACACCGGGAGAACAGCCTCTCAACGTATCGTTCCATTTCGCGGAGAACCTTCAGCGCACGACGCTTACAACGGTATGAGAGGATTCTGAAGCTAGTACTGACTACCTCAGTCCTGAATGACGATACGAATCGGTTCAGGTGATCACAAATCTGCGTCGCGTTTGCCGTAGAGAAGCCTCGCAATCCGCCTCTGACGTACTCCTTCACGAGCGGGTCTTCACTCAGCATTCGAAAGAAGACCTCCACCCTCGGATCAAACTCGTGGTATGGATAGTATTTCTTTATGAAGGCAGGCGCATATTGAATAGCGAAAATGACCGACTCCGCAATATAGCCATTTCCAGCCACATTGCACCCACCCTCTCTTCGCTTAATAACCTGAAACAGTGTGGCATCCGTCCGTTTCAGTGCATCTGACACCCTCCTGACTTGATCAATCCAATTCACGGCGTCAAGTTCATGGGTGATCGTTCGGTGCGATGTCTTGGGGACATCGCCAACGACCTTCATCGACCTCTCTTCCAACTGCCTCTTCACTTCATTTGCGTTTAATCGCATTGGCGGCATCTCTCAGTCTTAGATGTGATTATGTTAGTTACAAGCACCATCAACTCCCTTGCAATCTCCATTTTCTGTCACGTCACACAGTAAGCGGCAATGCTTTCGCTCATGGGCATATTTAATTGGCTAGATCCCCATCGGCTACTTCATGTGCACCGCACCAGATACAGACTCCTTTACGCTGACCATCTTTAACAAGACTATAGATAGCTATTGTTAATGTTAATAATATAATTAATTCAATAAAAACCAATTTAAATTATTCTATAAAGCCGCTGATTAAGTAGACTTTCCCCCTTACGTAGAGGAGTAAATTGCTTAAAACTATCGATTAGCGCTTGTCGAGTTAGTGCAGACATTTTCTTCCGAACACCTCCCTCTAAGCTACCTGTCGATATTGCGCGCGGGTAGCAATCCACATATTAATCTCATCCAGAAGCCAGCCGACACTGCCCTTGCCCAGCCGAATCCGCCGAGGGAAAGTCGGATCAAATCGTGGGGATCCCCGATTCTGCCAGTCGTAGAGCGTCGACCGACCTATACCAAGCATCTCAGCCAACTGCTTGGCCCTTATGATCTTGCCTTGGGGTGCGGGTTTTCCACCTCTCTCTTCAATTTCTTTCATTTATCACCTCCATTTCGCCAGTGCCACCAGCTTAAATTTCTGATCCATTTTTTTGAATGCCTCTAGGGGGTAGAGCCTCATTGCTGTGTGACTCTAGGGGGTAGAGACATTTATCGTGCCCAGCATTCCTGCCATCCTCTCTGCGGAGCGCTTTTTGCTCTAATTTAATCGATAGAGAATAGCGGAATGAAAAATCCAATCAACATGACCGAATTCCCCATTAACGCGCTGGGCGTAGTGCTAGGTGCCGCCGTCTGGGAGGCCACGCTGGCAACAGGCAATACGGTTTCTTCAAACGCAGTCGCAATGCTCGCGGGCGCATCGCTCTGTGCCCAAGGCCTCGTCGAAGTCGAGAAGCGCCCGGGTCTCGTTTCACCCATCGGCCAATACTTCGCGGCGATCCTGCCTTCTGGAGAGCGCAAAACCGCGTCCCTTCAGATTGCGCTGGCTCCAGTGCGCGCCTTCAGTACCGAAGCCGCTGCACAACACAGAGCAGCCATCGCCCAGTTCGACGCAGAGATGTCTGCCTGGCGAGCCGAGGAGCGCGGAATCCAGATCGCGATTCGTCGCCGCTCTGAGAACGACGAGGACGTAGAGGCTGAACGCGAACGACTGCGGGAACACGCACAGCACCGTCCTCGTAAGCCCAAGCGCCTTAAGCTGATTCACGAGAACGTCACGCCGACCGCCCTTTGGACAAGTCTTGCCGAATCGCAGCCCACGACATCGCTGATCTCGGACGAGGGGCAGGTCATCATTTCGAGCCGAGCTCTGTCCGATCCAGGCCTCCTGAACAAGGCGTGGGACGCTGGGACACTCCTTATTGATCGCGCCACCGCCGGCGAGCTTGTCATCGAAAAGCCCGCCCTCACGATGCTGTTGCAGTTCCAGCCCGGCGTATTTCAGACGCTCATCGACAAAAAGGGCCAGTTACTGCGGGACTCCGGCTTTTTCGCGCGATGCTTCATCATCGCACCGCCCCCGATGGCGGGATCCCGGTTCCTCGCCTACGCCCCTGAGACAACCGGCGACGACCTGCGCCGCTACCATGAGCGCTGCATCCAACTTCTGCAGACGCATCACCTCGACGACAACGGTGATCTCCTGCCCCGTCAGACACTTCGATTTTCAGCTGAGGCTCAGGCACGCTGGGACATGGAGCACGATCAAATCGAGGGTGCGATGCAAGACGGGGGCTACTTTTTTTGCTTTCGGGACTTCGCATCCAAGTTGGCGGACAAGATCGCACGCCTGGCAGCCCTGCTGCATTTTTTCGATGGGCACGACGGCGAGATTTCGCGGGAGACCTTGGATCGGGCCATCGTGATCGCCCAGTGGTTCGCGGCGGAATACGTTCGAATTTGTACGCCCCCTCCAGTCATTCCGGAGGACCAGCAGAATGCAGTTAGGATTCGAGATTGGCTGTTGCGCCAATACCAGACGACCGGCTGCCCTTCTGTCCGGAAAAACGACGCCCTGCAACTGGGTCCGAACCCCATCCGGTCGAAGTCAGCACTGAATGACGCGCTGTGGCACCTTAAGCAGTGGGGGCAGGTGGTGGAGTGGAAAGCACCGGAGGATCGCAAGACATACATAGGCTTGACGCGGGAGTGCATCGCTCAGATCTTCCCACCTCGCTGATATTTCTGGCCAAGGCGAACGGCTTCCCAGCTATTTTTGCTATTCCTACGTGAAATAGCTGGGCTCTTCACCTTCTCCCTCATCAAAACCTGGCTCTCAAGGCCTTTCTAAAATTTTTCGGTCACCTAGATCTCGCTTGTCAGCCTGGTCGATGGTGGCCGAATTTCCTTTGTGGGATCCGTTCCTCAACCTGGTCTGACTACCCGCCGCCTTCGCCATACCTTCGAAGCCGGTTAGGGATCCGCTTTTGTCTAACACCAGATGCAGGAGAAGTTCATGGCACTCCAATGCCCCCGCTGTAACTCGATCCACGTCGAGTCCCTTGATCGCGCCAAGAAAGCCGGTGGCGCGGTCGGTTTTGTTGGTGGTGCGGCCAGCGGCGTCGCCAGTGCCGTCAGTGGCGCCCGCGTCGGTGCCGCGGTCGGCATGGTCGGTGGCCCCGTTGGGGCTTCCGTTGGTGGCATCCTCGGTGCAGTACTCGGTGGTCTGATGGGCGGAACCGCAGGCGGTCTCGCCGGCGCCAAGCTCGGACAGCTCATCGATGACCGGCTGCTCCAGAATTTGCATTGCCTCAACTGCGATCACGTCTTTGCAACCGACTCGGCGAAGTCCCTCGACATCAAGCCGCCCAAGCTGAAGTCCTGACGCCCTCGTTAATCACCACGACTGAGCGGACACCCTTCCCGGGGTGTCCGCTTTTCTTTGCACGAAAGGAATCAACATGGCCCATCTGATCGACTCCATGGCCTACGTGGGCGAGACGCCCTGGCACGAACTGGGTAACGCCCTGCCCGCCAAGCAACCCATCGAGGTGTGGGCGGAGAAAGCCGGCATGGACTGGCAGATCCTCGAAACCCCGGTCTGCTTCATGGCCGAGAAAGCCGGTTCCCTCGGCTCCATCAAGACCTTCCCGGATCAGAAGGTGCTGTATCGCAGTGACAGTCACAAAGCCTTGTCGGTGGTCAGTGATCGCTACCAGGTTGTCCAGCCCCGCGAGGTGCTGGAGTTCTACCGGGATCTCGTCGAGCTCTCGGGGTATGAGCTGGAGACGGCCGGCGTCCTGAAGGAAGGCCGGAAGTTCTGGGCGCTGGCCCGTACCGGGAAGGAGACGGTGCTGAAGGGCAACGACTGCGTGAAGGGCTATCTCCTACTCGCCACGTCCTGCGATGGAACGCTGGCGACCACCGCGACGCCAACCACGATCCGCGTGGTGTGCAACAACACCTTGTCGGTCGCGCTAAATGGGGCGACCTCGGCGATCAAGGTGCCGCACCGTACGAGCTTCGATGCCCAGGCGGTGAAGAAGCAGTTGGGGGTGGCCGTGTCCCAGTGGGACGGCTTCATGTACCGGATGCGCACGCTCTCGGAGCGGAAGGTGAAGAGCCACGAGGCGCTGAACTACTTCCTGCGGGTGCTCTGCAATAACGATACCGCCCAGGACTCGGGTCGCGGACTCGTCAATGAACGAGCCCTCAAGAAGGTGCAAGCCATGTATGAAGGCCATGGCCGGGGTGCGGAGCTGGATGCCGCCAAGGGTACGGCCTGGGGTCTGCTGTGTTCGATCACGGAGTACGTGGATCACGAGAAGCGTTCCCGTGGCCCGGAGTACCGCCTCGACAGCGCCTGGTTTGGTCAGGGTGCGGTCCTCAAGCAGCGGGCCCTCGATGAAGCCCTCGCCCTGGCGGCCTGATCGGTTCATTTCCGCATCGCCATCCCTCCCCTTCGTTCTCCCCTCCCCTGCCCCGCCCGGTACGTGCCGGTCGGGGATTTTTTTGTCTTTGTTTAGTTGAAGGAGTTGCCATGAGCGCGACTGCACCGTCTTCTGTGCCCGAAGCCAAGCCCCGTAAGGCACTGAAGCTCGTCAAGACCCACAAGCTCGGCCGTGAGGAATGGCTGGGTGTTCGTAAACAAGGCATCGGCAGTTCGGATGCTGCCGCTGCCGTTGGCCTCAACCCCTACAAGTCCCCGCTGGAGCTCTGGCTCGAGAAGACCGGCCGGGATGGCGATCTACCGAAGACCGATCCGAACGATGAAACCTCTCCGATGTATTGGGGGACGCTGCTGGAACCCATCGTTGCGAGCCACTACACCCGGCGAACGGGCAACCGGGTGCGGCGGATCAACGCGGTGCTGCAGCACCCGACCTATCCCTGGATGCTGGCCAACATCGACCGGGAAGTTATCGGTGTGCCGGACGTTCAGATCCTCGAATGCAAGACGGCCGGGATCAACGGTTCGCTCCTGTGGCGCGACGGAGTGCCGGAGTACGTGCAGTTGCAGGTGATGCACCAACTCGCGGTGACCGGAAAGCAGGCCGCGGATGTGGCGGTGCTGCTCGGGGGGCAGGAGCTGCAGATCCACCGGATCGAGCGGGACGACGACCTGATCGACAAGCTCACGACGCTGGAAGAACAGTTCTGGCGCTTCGTGGAGACGGACACCCCACCGCCTGCCGATGGTTCCGAGTCGGCGGATCGGGCGCTGCGCTGCCTGTATCCACGGGACTCGGGAAGGATCATCGACCTCTCGGAAGACCGGACGATGTCGGCACTGTTCGCGGATCTAGTGAATGTGCGTCAGACCTTGGCGCGGGATGCGGAGGTGGAAGCCCAGCTCAAGCAGCGGATTCAGGAACGGATGGCGGATGCGACGCGGGCGATCTTCGAGACTGGCGAGGTGACCTGGAAGCGGAGCAAGGACAGCACGGTGCTCGATGTGTCGGCACTGACGGCGGATCACCCCGAACTCACCCAGGCGTACGTCAAAGCCAAACCCGGCTCCCGACGCTTCCTGGTGGTGGCGTGAAGGGACAAACGAATGGCCATGCCCCCCAGGGAGCATGGCCTTTTTTTATGGACATCGGGCGGAGTCGCCCAGACTGAAAGGAACAATCATGATCAAGGGACTGGCACTGACCCCGCCGGTGGTGGGACGTATCGCGATCGGCAAGGTGGTGGAGAAAGGGGGCAAGCGGCTGCCGGAGAAGGATGACGAGTTCACGTTGACGAGTCAGGTGCAGACGCGGGACGGGTGGGTGAATCACCCACTGGATGAGGTGCTGCGAAAGCAATCGGGGGCCAAGCTGCGGGCGATCCCGATACGCCTGCTGTTTGACGACGTGGATCTGAACCTGCGGGCGAGCTACACGCTGTTCGACCGGACGAACGGCCGGCCGGTGTGTGTGGGTAATGGGGAGACCTGCAAGCGGGCGACGGGGAACGGTATCCAGGCGCTGCCCTGCCCGACGCCTCATGCGTGCGAGTTCGGCCAGGGGGTGTGCAAGCCCTATGGCCGGCTGAATGTGCGGATCGGGGATGAGGATGAGCTGGGGAGCTTCGTGTTCCGGACCACGGGGTTCAACAGCATTCGGACACTGGCGGCGCGGCTGACGTACTTCGCGGCCCTGTCGGGGGGCCTTCTGTCGTGTCTGCCGCTAGAGATGCGGCTTCGGGGGAAGTCCACGACGCAGTCGCATCGGGCACCGATCTATTACGTAGACCTCACGGTACGGACCGGGATGACGCTGGCCGAGGCCTTGGCGGAAGCCAAGGCAGAGCGGGACAAGCGGAGGGCGGCGGGGTTTGACCAGGCGGCACTGGATCTGGCGGCGCGGGTGGGGTTTGCGAACGGGGCGTTCGAGGAGCTGGAGGAGGACGGCACTTCGGTGGTCGAGGAGTTCTACCCGGAAGGTGACGCGGATGAGGTTACGGGTGCGGTGGGGTCGATCAAGGATCTGCAGCAAAACCCGCTCCACGGACGGCTGGATGCGCGTATCAAGGGAAGGCAGCAGGAGCGACAGACCGAAACGGGGTAACTTTACCTCCGCGGGTGTTCGGCACCAGACGGCCCTGATTGCCTTCGGGCGTCGGGGTCTTTTTTTGTTGTCTGCATGGCGACGCGTCCAAGTTCCACTTTGTGTGATGCTTTCGGCACGGCATTTTCTTGGTGTTCGCGCTACGCTAGTGCGGTGAATATTGCCGAAGAGCTGCCCTATGTGTAACACCAACGATGAGCTCGTCCCTGGGAGGGACTTGGAAAACACCAATCACGACGATCCTGAGAGCGGGGAGTTCGGATACGCTGACCAGGACTTGGAGGAGGATGGGTTCGAGGAGGAATATGGACTCCCCCCGGATTCGATGTGCGTTCATCATGACGACGAACCAGCGGTCAACATTCGAGATGGCGAACCATTGTGCCAGCAGTGCGACGAAGACTACTGCGACACGTTTCGGGGGAATGACTGATGTGGGTCCGATTCCTGTCGCCCGCTCCACATCGGATTCCGGCAGGTCGTTGATCTGCATGCAAAAAAGCCAACCTGCGAGGGTTGGCTTTTTTCTGTCTGTTCAATGTCTGGTCGGAGGTGGGTAAGGTTCGGTCTAAATCCATAAAGCTCATTACAACAGGCCGCTGATCGGCCTAAGCTGCCGGTGACCTTACGGACGGAGTCAGGACGCAATCTGTCGCTCACCTGCCGTTCAGCCGGAGGCCACGTTTAACTGCAGCTTG
>NZ_CALAYQ010000120.1:0-21941 GCF_937894855.1 uncultured Zoogloea sp. | reverse complement strand
GCTTCAACTCCAACGGCATGGTGGCGATCAAGGACAAGGAAGTCTCGCCGCTGGATGTGGAGCGCGTGATCGAGACCGCCCGCGCGATGCCGCTGCCGGCCGACCAGCAGATCCTGCACATCCTGACCCAGGAATTCGTGATCGACGGCCAGGACGGCGTGCGCGAGCCCATCGGCATGAGCGGCGTGCGTCTCGAGGTGAAGGTGCACATCGTCACCGGCGCCGTGTCCGCGGCCCAGAACATCGTCAAGTGCGTGCGCCGCTGCGGCCTCGAGGTGCTCGATCTGGTCCTCCAGCCGCTGGCCTCCAGCTACGCCACCCTCTCCGAGGACGAGAAGGAACTGGGCGTGTGCCTGGTGGATGTGGGCGGCGGCACCACCGACCTCGCCGTGTTCACCCAGGGCGCGATCCGTCACACCGCGGTGATCCCCATCGCCGGCGATCAGGTGACCAACGACATCGCCGTCGCCCTGCGTACCCCGACCGCCGACGCCGAAGAAATCAAGATCCGCCACGGCGTGGCCATGCACACCCTGGCCGACGCCTCCGAGATGATCGAAGTGCCCGGCGTGGGCGACCGTCCGCCGCGCAAGCTCTCCCGTCAGGCGCTGGCCGATGTGATCGAGCCGCGGGTGTGCGAGCTGTACGAACTGGTTCAGGCCGAACTGCGCCGCAGCGGCTACGAAGAGCTGCTGTCCTCGGGCATCGTGCTGTCCGGCGGCGCCGCCGTGATGCAGGGCATGGTCGAGCTGGGTGAGGACGTCTTCCACATGCCGGTGCGCATCGGTTATCCGCAGTACGAGGGCCCCCTCGCCGATGTGGTCTGCGAGCCCCGCTACGCCAACGCGATGGGCCTCGTGATGGAAGGCGCAGCCCAGAAGCGGCGCGGTATCCAGGCTCGCCAGACGCGCAATGTGGGCCAGGTTTTTTCGAGGATGCGTTCGTGGTTCGAGCGTAATTTCTGATGGTGGAGACAGCCCCTTCGGTGGGCTGAATCTGAATGAACTTTGATGTGCAGCGCCCCCTTATTTAGTTGTAAAATTTGCGGTTAATACTAAATACGGATTGGTTGCACGTCGGCAATATCAAGTGCAGTTTCTCTTGGAGGCGAGTTAAATGTTTGAAATTGTTGAAAAGGCATCCGGCGGCACCAATATCAAGGTGATCGGCGTCGGCGGCGCCGGCGGCAACGCCGTGGATCACATGATCCGCGAGGGCGTGCAAGGCGTCGACTTCATCACCGCCAACACCGATGCGCAGGCGCTGTCCCGCTGCCTGTCGCCCACCAAGGTGCAGCTCGGCAAGACCGGCCTCGGCGCCGGCTCCAAGCCGGAAGCCGGCCGCGCAGCCGCCCAGGAATCCCGTGACGCCATCGCGGCCGCCCTCGACGGCGCCCACATGTGCTTCATCACCGCTGGCATGGGCGGTGGCACGGGCACCGGCGCTGCCCCCGTGGTGGCCGAGATCGCCAAGGAAATGGGCATCCTGACCGTCGCCGTGGTCACCAAGCCTTTCGACTTCGAGAACCGCATCCGCGTTGCCGAGAGCGGCGTCGAAGAGCTCTCCAAGCAGGTCGACTCCCTGATCGTCGTGCTCAACGACAAGCTGCTCGAAGTCTATGGCGACGACGCCGGCTTCGAAGACTGCTTCCGCTCTGCCGACAACGTGTTGACCAGCGCCGTCGGCGGCATCGCCGAAATCATCAACGTGCCGGGCCTCGTCAACGTCGACTTCCAGGACGTGCGCACCGCGATGGCCGAGATGGGCCGCGCGATGATGGGCTCCGCCCAGGCTTCCGGTCTCGACCGCGCCCGCATCGCCGCCGAACAGGCTGCCGTGTCTCCGCTGCTCGAAGGCACCGAACTCTCCGGCGCCCGCTGCGTGCTGGTGAACATCACCGCCAGCCGTTCGCTGAAGATGGCCGAAGTCCGCGATGCCGTGCGCACCGTCCAGGCCTTCGCCGCCAAGGAAGCCTTCGTCAAGTACGGCACCGTCTTCGACGAGAGCATGGAAGACCGCATCCGCGTGACCGTGGTCGCCACCGGCCTGGGCGCTGTCCGTGCAGCCGCCATGCCGCGCAAGATGGAAGTGATCCGTACCGGTACCGACAACATCGGTATGGAAGTGGATTACGGCAATCTGGAGCTGCCGGCGGTGATCCGTCGCACCTCCCGCACCACCGTTGAAGCTATGAGCGCCAACGGCATGTCGACCCTGGACATTCCGGCCTTCCTGCGCAAGCAGGCGGACTGATCGCCCAGGGGCCGCTTCGGTGGCTCGAACAAACGCGCAGCCGGACGTCGCCTCCGTTCGCTGCGCGTTTGTCGTTTGCAGGCAACACGGGATACGCCTTGCTGCGGTGCAGCAGGGGCTTATGTTAAAATTCAATTACTTGAATCAGGATCCCGGCCATGTTGAAGCAGCGCACCCTTAAAACAGTCGTCACCGCCACCGGCGTCGGCCTGCACAGCGGCAACAAGGTCACGCTCACCCTGCGCCCCGCGGCGCCCGATACCGGCATCGTCTTTCATCGCGTCGATCTCGATCCGGTGGTCGATCTGCCGGCCGATCCCTACGCCGTCTGCGACACCCGGATGTGCTCCGGCCTGCAGCGCGAAGGCGCCAAGGTCAATACCGTCGAGCACCTCATGTCGGCCCTTGCCGGGCTCGGCGTCGACAACGCCCACATCGACGTGGACGCGGCGGAGATTCCGATTCTCGATGGCAGCGCCGGCCCCTTCGTGTTCCTGATCCAGTCCGCCGGCATCGAGGAGCAAAAGGCGCCCAAGCGTTTTCTGCGCGTCAAGAAGCCTGTCGAATACGTCGAGGGCGACAAGTGGGTTCGGCTCGAACCCCACGACGGCTTCAAGCTGAGCTTCTCGATCGTCTTCAATCATCCGGCCATCGACAACACCGGCACCTCGGTCACCGTCGATTTTGCCGATCACTCCTATGTGCGCGAAGTCTCCCGGGCGCGAACCTTCGGCTTCATGCAGGACGTGGAGTTCATGCGCGCCAACGGCCTCGGCCTCGGTGGCAGTCTCGACAACGCCATCGTGATGGACGAATACCGGGTGCTTAACGCCGACGGCCTGCGCTACGCCGACGAGTTCGTGAAGCACAAGGTGCTCGACGCCATCGGCGATCTCTATCTCGCCGGCCATCCGCTGCTGGCGTCCTACAGCGCCTACAAGGCCGGTCACGCCCTCAACAACCAGATCCTACGGGTGCTGCTGGAAGACAAGACCGCCTGGGACATCGTCACCTTCGAGGAAGACGCGACCACCCCGCCGGCGGTCGCCCAGCTCTTCGATCTGGCCCTCGGCTGAGGCCAGGCCGTGCTGCTCCTGCGGATTCTCGCCGTGCTGGTCGGAATCGGCATCGGCGCCTCGGTCTTTGCCTACTTCTTCACCCGCGAGCCACGCTATCTGGCGCTGGCGTGGAAGCTCTTCCGCTGGGCGATCATCATGGCGCTGGTGTTCTTTGCGCTGCTGATCCTCGAGCGGGTTCTGGTGCCGCTCGTTTAGCCGGCGCTCTTCACGAAGCGCCTGAGCGCCTTAGCCAGCGGAGAATCCGCGGGCAGCGTCGCGGCAAGATCGCCGAGCCCGCTGCGGGTCGATTCGCTCACGTGACGATCCGGCGGCGGCGGGGCGGGGGGGCGATATTCCGGCACCGACACCTTCACCTTGATGTCCCGAAGGATCACGCCCGAGCGTGCGAAGTCGGCCAGCAGGCTCGGCACTGCCTGGCGCAGCTTGACGGCCAGACCGGCGCTTTCCACGTGGATCACCAGATCCTCGCCCTTCAGGTTGGCGACCTTGCAGGCGGCGGCCATGTAGTCGGGGAGAAGGTCGGCAAGCTGCCGTTGCAGGCGCAGCAGTCGGGCCGCGTGGGCCTGCAGGCGGGCAAGGCTGTCGCCGCTGCCGAGATAGGTGTCGATCGGGTTGGTCTTGGCCATCGGGGCTTGGAATTCTGAGAAGCGCCCCCATCCTAGGGGGAAGCCTTTCCGCGGACAAGAGTGAGCGGCGTCTTGTCCTGTGTCACGGTCGTGTCCGGACGACATGATAGAATCCGCCCTTTGCCGCGTTTTCCCTTCCAAATCAAATGATCGCAGGCCTTCTCAAGAAAATTTTCGGCAGCCGCAACGACCGCCTGATCCGCCAGTACAGCCAGACGGTGCGCACCATCAACGCCCTCGAGCCGAAGATCCAGGCCCTGACCGACGAGGAACTGCGCGGCAAGACGGATGAGTTCCGTCAGCGCGTCGCCAAGGGCGAAAGCCTCGACGACCTGCTTCCCGAAGCCTTTGCGGTGGTCCGCGAGGCCGGCAAGCGGGTGCACGGCATGCGCCACTTCGACATGCAGATGGTGGGCGGCATGGTGCTGCACGCCGGCAAGATCGCCGAAATGCGCACCGGCGAAGGCAAGACCCTCACCGCCACGCTGCCGGTGTATCTCAATGCGCTGTCCGGCAAGGGCGTGCATGTCATCACCGTCAATGATTACCTCGCCAGCCGCGACTCGGACTGGATGGGGCGCATCTACCGCTTCCTGGGCCTCACGGTCGGCTGCAACCTGTCGCAGATGCCCCACGACCAGAAAAAGGCGGCCTACGAAGCGGACATCACCTACGGCACCAACAACGAGTTCGGCTTCGACTACCTGCGCGACAACATGGTGTACGACGTGGCCGAGCGGGTTCAGCGCGGCCTCAACTACGCCATCGTTGATGAAGTGGACTCCATCCTCATCGACGAGGCCCGCACGCCGCTGATCATCTCCGGCCAGGCCGAGGATCACACCGAACTCTACGTCCGCATGAACGCCGTGCCGACGCTGCTGACCCGTCAGGAAGGCGAGGGCGAGAACATCACCACGCCGGGCGACTACACCGTCGATCTCAAGGCCCACTCGGTGCTGCTCACCGAACAAGGCCACGAGCACGCCGAAGAGATCCTCGGCAACCTGGGTCTGCTGTCCGAAGGGGCCAGCCTGTACGACCCGGGCAACATCCTGCTGATCCACCACCTCTACGCCGCCCTGCGGGCCCACGCGCTGTATCACAAGGATCAGCACTACGTGGTGCAGAACGGCGAAGTGGTGATCGTCGATGAGTTCACCGGCCGCCTGATGTCCGGCCGTCGCTGGTCCGAAGGCCTGCATCAGGCTGTCGAGGCCAAGGAAGGCGTGAAGATCCAGGCCGAGAACCAGACTCTCGCCTCGATCACCTTCCAGAACTACTTCCGCATGTACGGCAAGCTCGCCGGCATGACCGGTACCGCCGACACCGAAGCCTACGAATTCCACCAGATCTACGGCCTCGAAACCGTCGTCGTGCCCACCACCCGTCCGATGATCCGCAAGGACCAGAACGACAAGGTGTACCGCACGATGAAGGAAAAGCACGACGCCATCACCGCCGACATCAAGGATTGCGTGCAGCGCGGCCAGCCGGTGCTGGTGGGCACCACGTCCATCGAGAACTCCGAGCTGCTGTCCGACATGCTGACGGCCGCCAAGCTGCCCCACAACGTGCTCAACGCCAAGCAGCACGCCCGTGAGGCCGAGATCGTCGCCGAAGCCGGCCGTCCGGGCGTCATCACCATTGCCACCAACATGGCCGGTCGCGGTACCGACATCGTGCTGGGCGGCAACGTCGAGAAGCCCGTCTCCCTGATCCGCGAGGACGAAAGCCTGTCCGAAGCCGAGAAGGAAGCCCAGATCACCAAGCTGCGCGAGGAGTGGAAGGTCCGCCACGAGCAGGTGCTGCAGGCCGGCGGCCTGAAGATCATCGGCACCGAGCGCCACGAATCCCGCCGTATCGACAACCAGCTGCGTGGCCGTTCCGGCCGTCAGGGCGACCCGGGCGAGAGCCGTTTCTATCTCTCCCTCGAAGATCCGCTGATGAAGATCTTCGCCGGCGAGCGTCTCAACGCCATCATGGTCCGCCTCAAGATGCCCGAAGGCGAGGCCATCGAAGCCGGCATGGTGACCCGCTCCCTCGAAACCGCCCAGCGCAAGGTCGAGCAGCGCAACTTCGACATCCGCAAGCAGCTGCTCGAGTACGACGACGTCTCCAACGACCAGCGCAAGGTGATCTACCAGCAGCGCAACGAGCTGCTCGAAACCACCGACATCACCGAAACCATCACCGCCATGCGCGAAGGCGTGCTCCACGACGTGTTCCGCATCTACGTGCCGGTGGATTCCGTCGAAGAGCAGTGGGACATCCCGGGTCTGGAACTCGCCCTCGAATCCGACTACCAGCTCAAGCTGCCGGTGGGTGAATGGATCAAGGCCGATCCGTCCATCAGCGACGACGACATCCTGTCGCGCCTGCTGGACGCCGCCGCCCAGGCCTACGCCGACAAGGTCGCCCTGGTGGATCCCACCGCCTGGCATGGCTTCGAGCGCAACGTGATGCTGCAGAGCCTCGACACCCATTGGCGCGAGCACCTGTCGGCGCTGGATCACCTGCGTCAGGGCATCCACCTGCGCGGCTACGCCCAGAAGAACCCCAAGCAGGAATACAAGCGCGAAGCCTTCGAGCTCTTCGAGAACCTCCTGCAGGTGGTGCGCACCGAAGTCACCAAGCTGCTGATGACCGTCCAGATCCGCTCCGAAGCGCAGATCGAGGAAGCCGAAATGACGCCGGCGCTGGAAAACGTCCAGTATCACCACGCCGACTACGACGAAGCCCTGGCCACCGCCAACCCGGATCGCGACGTCAATCAGCCGGAAACCAATCTGGCACCGAAGGTCGGCCGCAACGATCCGTGCCCCTGCGGCTCCGGCAAGAAGTACAAGCACTGCCACGGCAAGCTCTCCTGAAAAGGAGCGATAAACCTACTGCGCGACCCGATCCTGCGACTGCGGTGCTCGCTGTACTCCAGTACAGCTGCGCGCCTCCCCGCAGCCTCGGGCCGCTCGCTACGGTTTCTCGCCCCTTTTCAACGGGGTAGTCGTTCGTTGACAAGGCCCGCTTTCGAGCGGGCCTTGTGCGTTGACGGCGCCTCAAGCTGCAACGTCGCCTGCCGTTATCGGCGACATGGCTTTCACGAGCACTGGCCCTTCTGATCTGACCGAATGGATCGCCCGCATCCGGGGGCGCGACATGCCGGTGTTTGCCCGCACGGTGGATGCGCTGCGGCGGATCATCGTTGACGACCGGGCATCCGCGTCGGCGCTGGCGCAGGTCATCCTGAAGGACGCGCCGATGACCACCAAGGTGCTGCGGCTTGCCAACAGTGCCTATTTCAATCACTCCAACCAGGGCATCAACACCGTCTCGCGGGCGATCGTTGTGCTCGGCTTCGACCCCGTGGCCCAGCTGGCCCTGTCGGTTGCGTTGATCGACGCGCTGCTGCGCGGGAGCGTGCGCAGCCGGGTCAATCTCGAGATGGCGCGCAGCTTTCACGCGGCGGTCCAGGCCCGCTGGGCGATCCAGCGCAAGGGCGAGCAGCAGGGCGAGGAAGTGTTCATCGCCGCGCTGCTGTCCCGGGTGGGCGAGATGGCCTTCTGGTGTTTTGGCGGCGATCAGGCCCAGGCGCTGGAGCGCTGCATGAGCCAGGGCGGCGTGCGCGAGGAAGAGGCCCAGCAGGTGGTGCTGGGCTTCTCGCTGCGACATCTCTCGGCCGGTTTGGTGCGTGAATGGAAGCTCGGCTCCCTCGCGGCTGCGGCCATCGAGGGTGATGCCCGCAGCCGCGGGCCCGAGCAGGCGGTGGCGATCGGCGACCGTCTGGCCCGTGCGGCCGAGGATGGCTGGGATTCGGTCGCCGCGCGGCGGGCCATCCGCGAGGCGGCGGATTATCTCGGGCTGCCGGTTTCGGTGGTGAGCGCCGAGATCATCGCCAACGCTGGCGAGGCGGCGCGGGTGGCCGCCTTCTTCGGTGCCCCCGAAGCCGGTCGCGCGATCCCGCGGGCCGAGGCACCCTTGCCCGAACCCGAGCCACCAGCACCGCCAGCCGCGCCGGACGCCAGCCTTCAGCTGCGCATCCTGCAGGATCTGGCGGCCATGAGCCTTGAGCGGGCCGCCATCGCCGACATCCTGCAGTTGGTCGCTGAAGGCGTGATGCGTGGCGTCGGCTGCGAGCGGGTGGTGGTGGCGCTGCTCACGCCAGACCGCCTGCACCTGCAGGGCAAGATGGGTCTCGGGAGCGGCGGAGAAGCCCTGTGCGCGCGCTTCACCTTCCCGATGGACGGCGATCCGGATGATGTGGTCGACGATGCCATCGACAGCGGCAAGGCGTGCTGGGTCAATCCGGCCCGCGTCGAGCGCGGCGGCACCGAGCGGCTGCAGGCGGTCACGGCCAGCGAGTCCGGCTTCGTGGTGCCTTTTGGATCGGCGACACGGCGAATCGGCGTGCTCTATGCCGACCGCAATGGCCGTCCGCTGGATGAGGAGAGCTGGCGGGCCGTCCAGCATTTCGCCCTGCAGGCCAGCCTGGCGGTGGCCTTGAGTGCCGCAGAGGGTGTGCCGAGCTGACGTGCTGGTGTCCCGGTAACGACTCCCGGATTATCATGGCGTTCTTTTGCCAATTGGCGCCTGTTCCTGGAGTCTTTCATGCCCGTCCTGCTTTCCCCCCCTGAAGCCGCTGCCCTGTTTCCCGTGCCCGGTGTCCGCCTTGGCGTCACCGAGGCGGGGGTGCGCAAGGTCAATCGCAAGGATCTCACGCTGATCGAACTGGCGCCGGGCGCCCGCGTGGCCGGGGTGTTCACCCAGAACCGCTTCTGCGCGGCGCCGGTGCAGGTGTGCAAGGCCCATCTGCCGGCCGGCGGGATCCGCGCGCTGGTGATCAACACCGGCGTCGCCAACGCCGGCACCGGCGAGCCCGGTCTGGCTGCTGCCCGCGCCACCTGCGAGGCCGTCGCCGGCCAGCTGGGCATCGCCGCCAGCCAGGTGCTGCCGTTCTCCACCGGGGTGATCCTCGAACCGCTGCCGGTGGAGCGCATCGTCGCCGGCCTGCCGGCCGCCAAGGCTGCGCTCAAGGCCGACGGCTGGTTCGACGCCGCCCACGGCATCATGACCACCGACACCATTCCCAAGGCCGTGTCGCGCAAGGTGCAGATTGGCGGCAAGACCATCACCCTCACCGGCATCTCCAAGGGCGCCGGGATGATCAAGCCGAACATGGCGACCATGCTCGGCTTCCTCGCCACCGACGCCGACGTGGCCCAGCCGGTGCTCGACGCCCTGCTGAAGGAAGTGGCCGACCTGAGTTTCAACAGCATCACCGTTGACGGCGACACCTCCACCAACGACAGCTACATCCTCATCGCCACCGGTCAGGCCGGCAACGCGACCATCGCCGATACGGCGTCGGCCGATTACGTTGCCTTCCGCCAGGCCGTGCTGGACGTGTCGATCCTCCTTGCCCAGGCCATCGTGCGCGACGGCGAGGGCGCGACCAAGTTCATCACCCTGCAGATCGAAGGCGGCAAGACCCGCGAGGAATGCCGCAAGGTGGGCTACGCCATTGGCCACTCGCCGCTGGTGAAGACCGCGTTCTTCGCCTCCGACCCCAACCTGGGCCGCATCCTGGCCGCCATCGGCTACGCCGGCATCGACGATCTGGATGTGTCGCAGCTGCGCGTGTGGCTCGGCAGCAACGGCGAGGAAGTGCTGGTGGCCGAGAAGGGCGGGCGTGCCGAGAGTTATCGCGAGGAAGCTGGCGCCCGCGTGATGGCGGCAGCTGAGATCACCGTGCGGGTCGATCTTGCCCGCGGTGACGCGGCAGCCACCCTGTGGAGCTGCGATTTCTCCTACGACTACGTGAAGATCAACGCCGACTATCGGTCGTAAGTCGGCACGGCGGCCTAGCTTGGGCTGCCAATGAAAAACGGGGCGGATCGAAAGATCACGCCCCGTTTTTCATGGTCGGGCCAGATGATTAGATGTTCTGGCGCAGCGCGTCGACCACCTGCATCCGCGTCACCTTGTAGGCCGGCACGATGGACGCCAGCACGGTGGCCACGAAGCCCACCAGCGCCGAGGTGACAAGGGTGAGCGGCACGATCCGGATGTAGGCGGTGTAGCCCAGGTTGGCGTTGGGCGGCGGCGGCATCGGAATGCCGATGGCGGAGATCGTCAGCGCCGCGGTGATGCCCAGCAGCACACCGAGCACCGCACCGGTGAGGCCGAGGAAGGCGCTCTCGAGGATCACCATCTTTACGATGTCGCGGGACTGGTTGCCTAGCGCCTGCATGGTGCCGAACTCGCCCTGCCGCTCGAACACGCTCATGTTGACGCTGTTGGCCACCGACAGCAGCACCATCAGCAGGATGATGAACTGCAGCACGCCAAACTGGCGGTCGTAGAGCTGCACGGCCTTGTCGTAGAAGTCGGAGAGGGAATTCCAGGTGCGCACGTCGAGCTGACTGCCGAGCTCGCTCATCAGCCTGGCGTGGATGGCGTCGGTATCTTCCGTCTTGTGGAGCGCGACCACCAGCAGGTTGGCGCCCTTGGTCTGGAGGAGCTCCTGGGCGGCGTCGAGGGGGATGCGTACCGCGCGGGCGTCGAAATCCTTCGAGAAGCTCTGGAACACGCCGACCACTTCGAAATCCATGGTGTTCATCGCGCCCTCGGCGGCGTTGAGCACCAGCGTCACCCGGTCGCCGGGCACGAGGCCAAGGGTCTTGGCCACGCCCTGGCCGAGGAGGATGCCGTCCCGGTCGGCCTTGGCCAGCTGCCGGCCCGCGGCGATGGTGATGAAGCTGCCGAGCTTGGCCTCCTTGTCGGGTTCGACGCCCTCACCGATGATCGCCAGATCGCGCTTGCCGTTGTTGAGCAGGCCCGAGAAATACAGGCGGCTCATCACCGCGTCCACCTCGGGGTGTTTGGCGATGCCGGCGGCGAGTTTCTCGGGCTGGTCGATCAGGAAGCGCTCGGGCGAGCGGGTGCCCTTTTCGAGGAAGTCCTTCTTGAAGACCTGCAGGTGGCCGGTCTGGGAGTGGATGATGGCTTCGCCGAGCTGGATGAAGATGTCCTGCACGAAGCCGCCGGCGAGGATCAGGCCGGTGACGCCGAAGATGATCGCGGCGAGGGTCATGCCGCTGCGGACTTTCTGGCGGAGCGTGTTCCGGAGGGCGAGCTTCAGGAGCATGGGATTTTCTCAGCGCTGGTGACGCAGGGCGTCGACGATGTTCATGCGGGAAGCCTTCCAGGCCGGCAGGATGCTGGCGACCAGGGTGGTCAGCAGGGCGAGGGCAAGGCCTTCGGCGACCAGCCCGGGGGTGATCAGGATCTGCCCGATGTAACCGCGGGCCATGCCTGGCGGCGGCGGCATCGGAATGCCGACCGCCGAGATGCCGCCCGCCACGATCACACCCAGCAGCACACCCAGCAGCCCCCCGATGAGGCCCAGCATCACGCCTTCGATGATGAACATGCGCAGCACGCCGGCCCGGCGGATGCCCAGTGCCATGATCGTGCCGATCTCGCCGGTGCGCTCGATGACCGCCATCGACAGGGTGTTGGAGATCGACAGCACGATGATCAGCGCGATCAGGATCTTGACCACGCCCACCTGGCGGGTGAACAGCACGACGGTCTTCTTGTAGAAGTCGGCGAGCTCATGCCAGGGGATGAACTCGAAATCCTTGGCGGATGTCTGGGCGCGGGCCTGGGCGACGAAGGCGTCGGTGTCGTCGGTCTTGTCGAGCAGGACAACCCAGCTCGTCGGCCCCTTGGCGCGGGACAAGGTTTGCGCGACCGGCAGCGGCACCCGCAGGAAAGTGTCGTCATAGGCCTTGGTGATGGTGGCGAAGATCCCGCGAACCCGGCACTCGACGGCGTTGAGGGTGCCCTTGGAGGTGGTGGCGAGGAGCACAACCGTGTCGCCTACCTTCACGCCCATGTTGGCGGCGAGGCCTTCGCCGAGAATGATGCCGTTGGGCTCGGTTGACGAGAGCGCCTCGCCGGAGATGATCTGCAGCGCCCGGCTGAGGTCACCCTCCTTGTCGGGGTCGACGCCCTCGCCGGAGAAGGAGATGGTGGAGTCGTCGTGGCTGGCCAGCCCAGTGAATAGCAGCCGCGGTGTGATCACGCGGACGCCGGGGGTCTTGGCGAGCTCGTTATAGACGGCGTCGGCGCCCGACAGCAGGTAGGCGTAGGGGTCGGCGAGCCCCTTGTCGAAGAACCCCGGGCGGACGATCTGCACATGCCCCAGCTGGGAGCGGATGGTCGCCTCGCGCATGTCCTTCAGGATCCACTGGATGAAACCGCCCGCCAGCAGAAAGGCCATCACCCCGCCGACGATGGTGACGAGGGCGAACAGCGCCCGGCGCCGCTGGCGGACGATGTTTCGGAAGGCCTGGGTGACGTCGCGGAAATAGAGATCGGTCGACATGAGGCGCACGCGGGGAGTTGCTCGGAAATGCTCGCTGGAAGAGACGTATGGTCGCTTGGAAAGCCAGCAGGGGCAAGTGTTTGATTATTCCAGGTGACAGCGGCTGGTGCGGGCGCGGGTGTCGCCGGGATTGCCGGGTTTGGGCGGCAGCTTTGCCGTGAGGGGGGGCGTCGCAAGAAGTAAAAAGCCCGTCACTCCAAGAGTGACGGGCTTGAGTGCCGCAAGACTGCTTTCAGCAGATCACCCGAAGGTGATCAGCCGTAGGCGGGTCTTAGGCCGACTTGCGACGGCGCAGAGCGGCCAGGCCGGTCAGGCCGAGGCCAGCCAGAGCCATGGAGGTGGGCTCCGGAACTTCCAGGCCGAACTGGCCGCCGTTACGGATCACCAGGTCGGTGGAGCCGTTCATGGAGATGCCGGCGATGTCCGGGTTGAAGGCGGTGTTGTAGATGCCGGTCAGGGTCGCGTTTTCGGCGGCGGACCAGGTGTCGGTGACGCTGGCATTGGTGGTGGCGAAACCGAAGGTCAGACCATCACCAACCTTCAGCGACAGATCGTTCATGGCGCCATCGAAGAAGTAGCCAGAGGCCATGCTGGTGGCCTGGAAAACCAAGCTGAAGAAACCATTAGGAAGAACGCCACCCGGAATCACCGCCCCCTCACCGGTGATCAGTTTAAATGAAGCAATGTTAGTTGCGCCACTGTAAACATTCAGCGAACCGGAGGTGAAACCCAGTACGCCAGTGGTGGTAGAGCCGCCACCAACGCCAACGAACTCGCTGCGCAGAGCGTTGGTCAGGATGGTGGAACCGCCGTCGGCGGCGGTAGTGTTAAAGTTGCCGGCTTCGTTGAAGGTGAAGGTGGTGCCGCTGATGGTGTTCTTGACGTAGGCCTTGCCCGCCAGGTCAAGGTATTCGGCAACCAGGGTGGCGTCAGCGGTGCCGCCGACGGCGCCGTTGGCATCCATGTACCAGTTGGTCAGGCCGGCGTTGGCGCTGCCAGCAGCGGACAGGGCGGCAACGGTGGCCAGGGCGGTGAGGGTCTGCTTGAAGGTTTTCACTTATTTAATCTCCTGAGTAATCGGGGCCACTGTAGCCCTTTCTTTTCATAAGCAATCGGTGTGCCAGTTTTTTGCGATTTTTTAAAGTTATGATTTTGTGTAGGTTTTTTTCAGTTGGGGAACTTCGTCAGCGTCTCGCTGAAACAGGTGTAAAAATTGTCGACACATTTTCTGGCGGTCGCTTGTGCGATGACGTTGAGTTGTTGATTTTTCTGGAAAAGTGCGCAAATTGGGTAGTGTGAAATATGTCTCAGGCAGGTGGTTGCAGCCCTAGCCAAGTCGCTTCGCAGTCGGCTTTTACTATGGTAAGGGCATCGGCTTTGGAGCGGGCCAGCGTGCAGCGGAGCGGGAGAAACAGGCCGTTATTGGTTGCCTCCAGGCGCTTGAGCAATGCCAGGAGGCGAGCCTCGTGAGGGACACTGCCCTCCAGCCGGACCGTCGAGAGGCCGAGCAGCGGGGGGGCGTCGAGGGGCTGAAGCGGGGACAGGGTGTAGTGAAGATCGGAAAGGCCTGTTTCGGCCAGGGCTGCGTCGATCCCGCCCATCAACTCTAGACGCGGCACCGCGGACTTCAAGCCCAGCTTATCGAGTTCGGCCAGTTGCCGGAGGGCGAGGCGGGCGTCTGCTGCGTCCTTGAGGGTTGCTTCGTGCTGAAGGCGGATGCCGTTCAGCCGGAGGCTGAGGTCGTCGCGCGTGGCTTCGGCGTCGCGGCGGAGCTGATTGGTGGCAACGGCCAGCCCCATCGAGATGGCCAGTGCAACGAGGCAGGCGAGCAGCGGCTTGCGCAGGACGGCTGGGATTGGCGTCGGTCTGTGGGCGGTCATGGCGCGCTGGGCGGGAAGTCGATCCGTACTACGACGGGCTGGCGCGGTTGTGCGTCGCCTGTCGGGGTGCCGGCGGGTTCGATGGTTGTGGTGGCCTGGGTGGTTGTCTGCAGGGCGGCCGCGAAGGTCTCGGCTACGGTGTTGGCGCCCTGAATGGGCAGGTTGATGTGCAGCCGAATCGTGAGGGCCGGGTCGGGATCGGACGGGCTGAGCATCCATTCCAGGCGATCCAGGTCGATTTGAGGATATTGGTCGAAGGCGCGGGACACGGCGTTCAGCCGGGTGTTGATGTCGGCGGCGGCATGAAGCCGGACGGCCCGGGCGTGAGTGGTGTGGATTTCGGCGGGCGGGTGCGGTGTTGGCGGGATGGCGGCGCGGGCCTGGTCAAGGCGGAGCTGGGCGTCGGTGATGCGGGCGAGGAGCTGGGTGCTCTGGGCGTCGCTTTCCTGGCTTGCCATATAGTTGGCGGCGCCCAGCGCGAGGCTGGCGCCGACGACGAGGGCGGTGCCGAGGATGGCGGTCTGACCGATGCGCGCGATGCGTTGCGCGCGCCCCAGCGCCGGGACATGGATGGCCGGCAGGCGCGGGGCGCGGGCCAGCAGATGGATGAGCAGCGGCAGGCTGTCTGATCCGATGGGCGGCGGGGCGCCGCAGTTGTGGGCGAGCGCCACGAGATCGACACAGTCGATGCCGTCGGGGGCGTTGTTGCGGATGGTGGTGTGATGGTCGGGATGGGCGAGCACCCGGATCTGCGGGGGCATGTCATGGCCGAGGATGCGCTGGGCGTGCAGGTACTGACGGGTGCGCTGGATCTCGGCGTGGTAGCTTGCCCACGGATCGGGGCCGGCGGGTGTGAGGCGGCTGAACCGGAGCTTGCCGTTGGTGTAGCACGAGACCCGCAGCCCGGCTGGGCCGAGGCTGGCGAGCAGCTGCGGTGTGTCGGGGGTGGATGGGGTTGTCGGCAGGTGCGTGAGCAGGGCCATGCCGACGAACGGTATCGAGTGAACGCCGCTGACAATTGATCCGGCACGGGTCAGGGCGTCGAACCACGGGCGGAGGCTTTCGGGGCGCGTGAGCGCGGCGAGCAGGACGGTCTCTTCCTGTTTCGACGCATTGCGTGTGCCGAGCGAGAGACGGGTGACATGGGGTGAGCCGCCGCCGAGGCGTTCCTGGCGGCGGGCCAGCAGGCGCCGGCGGTCGCGGCCGCGCAGGGGCGGAATGGTTTCGGTCGAGAAGAGCTCGTCGGGCAAATCGATGAGGAGCGTGAAGCGGGTTCGGGCGTGCGCGGCCAGATAGGCGGCGAAGCGGGCGAGACCATCGGCGTCGGGCGTGAAGTGGCTGTCGGCGGCGGATGCGCCGGGGGCGTGGCTGGCGAGTCCGGCGGCGGAGACGTGGAGGGTGCGACGGTCGGCCATGGCTCAGAGCTTCAGCTGGGTGACGATGTCGTAGATCGGCAGCATGACGGCGCTCATCACGGCGAGCAGGAGGGCGCCGAGGATGAGGGTGAGGGCGGGTTCAAGGCCCGCCTGGAGCCGGGCGATGGCTTCGCGCACGTCGCGCTCATAGAAATAGCTGACGTTGGCGAGGGCGTGATCCAGGGCGCCGGTGGTCTCGCCGACCCGCAGCATGCGGGTGACGAGGGCGGGGAACATGGCCACATCGCGGAAGGCGTCGGACAGGCTGAGGCCGCGTTCGATGTTGCCGGCGGCCTGGGCGATGCCTTGCTGAACGGCCAGATTGCCGACCGCCTCGCCGGCCACCTGGAGGGCTTCGACGATGGGGATGCCGGAGCGGTACATGAGGGCGAACAGGCCGGTGAAGCGGGCGAGGATGAGCTTGCGGCGGACGTCGCCGAGGAGCGGGATGCGCAGCAGGCGCGCGTCGTGGCGCTGGCGCAGGTCGGGCCGGGTGGCGAGCCCGTGGCGGTAGGCGAGGGCGCCCGCCACGCCGAGGACGAGGAGGGGGCCGCCAAAGTGGCGGACGAAATCCGACAGGCCGATGAGCAGGCGGGTCTGCAGTGGCAGTGGCTGGCCGGTGCTCTGGAAGAGGCGGGCGAGCTCGGGCACCACGTGGATCAGCGCGACGGCGATGGCGGCGAGGATGACGACGGCGACGATGGCCGGGTAGATCGCGATGCGCCGGGTGTAGCTGGCGAGTTCGTCGTCGCGTTTGAGGTTGGCGGAGATGGCCTGCAGGACGGTGGGCAGCTCGCCGGCCCGTTCGCCGGCGCGCACCAGCTTGCAGAAGACGGCGTCGAAGGTCTGCGGGTGGCGCTCCAGGGCCTGGGACAGGGTGTCGCCACCTTCGATGGCGCTGCGCACGGCGGCAATGGTGGCGCGGAAGCGCGGGTGATCGGTGGCGTCGTGGAGGTCGGCGAGGCTTTCGAGGATGGGGACGCCGGCGCGCAGGAACTGTTCGAGGTGAAAGCAGAAGTTGATGAGCTCCCGCCGGGGAGCGTGGGGGCGCCCGGGCAGCCGTGCCGCGGGCTTGCCGTGGATGAGTTCGAGATCCTGCCGGGCGAGGCGGAGTTCGAGATCGGCCAGATTGTCGGCGTCGAGCCGGCCCCGGACGATCTGCCCGTGGGGATCGACGGCCCGGTAGGCGAAGGGCGTCATGGGGACAGTCGGTCGGTGAGGTCCACCACGCGGGAGAGTTCTTCGAGGGAGGTTTCGCCTTCCAGGACGCGCCGGCAGCCGTCGTCGGCGAGCGTGCGGAAGCCCTTGTGCAGGGCGGCCTGGCGGATTTCACGGGTGGTGGCGCGGCGGGCGACGAGCTCGTCGAGATCGCCGTCGAGGCGCAGGACTTCCATGATGGCGAGGCGCCCGAGATAGCCCTGGAAATCGCAGCGCGGGCAGCCCTTGGGGCGGTGGATGACGGGCCGCCCGGCGCTGCCGCCGAGGGCGAGTAGGCGCATCTCGATGTCGTCGGCCGGGTGCGGGTCGCGGCAGGCGGGGCAAAGGCGGCGGACGAGGCGCTGGGCGACGACGCCGATGATGTTGCCGGCGAGGATGTCGGGCTGGATGCCGATGTCGAGCAGCCGCGGGATGGCGCCGATGGCCGAGCTGGTGTGAAGCGTGGAGAAGACCTGGTGGCCGGTCATGGCGGCCTGGAAGGCCATGCGCGCGGTGTCCTCGTCGCGGATCTCGCCCACCAGGATCACGTCCGGATCCTGGCGCAGCATGGCCCGCACGCCGTTGGCGAAATCGAGGCGGGTGGCTTCGGAGACGGCGGTCTGGCGGATCTGGGACATCGGGTATTCGACCGGATCTTCCAGCGTCATGATGTTGACGCCCTCGGCGTTGAGGTGGCCGAGGATGGAATACAGGGTGGTTGTCTTGCCGCTGCCGGTGGGGCCGGTGACGAGGATCAGGCCTTCGGGGCGGGCGATCATCAGCTTGAGCAGGTCGAGCTGGGCGTCGGCGAGGCCGAGCTGATCGAGACGGACGAGGCCCTTCTGGCGGTCGAGGATGCGCAGGACGATGTTCTCGCCGTGGAGCGTGGGCAGGGTGGAGACGCGGAAATCCACCGGGCGGCCGCTGACGTGGAGGGAGATCCGCCCATCCTGTGGGGCGCGGGTTTCGGCGATGTTGAGGCCGGCCATCACCTTGAGGCGCACGGCCATGGCCGGCCAGCAGGCCCGGTGCAGGGCGCGGATCTGGCGCAGCATGCCGTCGATGCGGTAGCGGATGCGCAGGAAGCCGGCTTCGGGCTCGAAGTGGAGGTCGGAGGCGTCGCGCCGGACGGCGTCGGCCAGCAGGGCGTCGATGAGGCGCACGACGGGCTGGGCGTATTCGTTGCCGGCGCTGGCCGTGCCCAGCCGCTCGGGCTCGCCGGTCTCGATCTCGTGGAGGATGCCGTCGATGGACAGCTCGTGGCCATATAGCTGGTCGATGGCGCGGGCGATCTCGGAGTCGCCGGCGAGCAGGGTGTCGATGGTGCTGCCGGCTGGGAGCAGGCTGCGCAGCTGGTCGAGGGCGATGAGGTTGTCGATCTCGGCGGAGGCGATCACCAGTGTCTGGCGGGCGGCGTCGTAGCTGAGCGGGATGAGCTTGAGGCGCTTGGCGACGGGCTGGGGCACGAGGGCCAGGGCGGCCGGATCCGGCAGCACGTGGGTGAGGTCGATGCTCTCGCGGGAGAGTGTCTGGGCGAGGGCGTCGCGCAGGGTGGCTTCGGAGAGGAAGCCGAGGCGCACCAGCTGGCGGCCGAGGGCGTCGCCGCTGCGGTGCTGTTCACGCAGGGCGATGTGGAGCTGGTCGGCGCTGATGAGGCCGAGCTGGAGGAGGGTCTGTCCGATGGGGGCGGGGGCGTTCATGGGGTGGAGTCGAACGGCTGGAGGGCGGCGAGACGCTCGGCGCAGCGGGCCCGCGAGAAGCGAGTGGCGGACTCGGGTTGCCGGGCGGCGAGGTTCAGGGCCTTGCGGTAGTGGCTGGCGGCCAGGCGGTGCTGGCCAAGATGGTCGAGGCTGACCGCGAGGTTGTAGGCGATGTCGGCATCCTGCGGGGCGAGACGGTGGGCGTCGAAGTAGGCTTGCTGGGCTTCGGCCCAGCGCTGCTGGCGGGCCAGGAGGTCGGCCAGGGCGAGCCGAGGAGCAAGGCTGTCGGGGGTGTCGGCGAGGGCTGCGATGGCATCCCGGAGCGGGCTTTCGGCGGGCGTCTGACTGCCGGACTGCATGCGGGCGAGGCCGGAAAGGGCGGTTGGGTCGAGCGGGCGGGCCTGCAGGGCGCGCCGGAACAGGGTGTCGGCTTCGGCCGGGCGGCGCTGGATGAGGGCGATCGCGCCGAGTCCGTTGAGGGCATCGGCATTGTTAGGGTCGGCGGCGAGTGCCTGTCGGTACAGGGCGTCGGCGTGGGCGAGATTGCCCGCCGTGTAGGCGTCGTGGGCGAGGGTGACGGCGGACGGGCTGGCTGGTGGCGCCGGGCTAGGGCGGAAGCGAGGGCTGTCGGCGGGCGGTGCGAGCGGTGTCGGGCGTGGGGGTTGCGGCCGTTGTTGTGGTGCGGCGGCAGGTCTTGAAGGTACCGGAGCGGGGGAGGGTTTTGCGGTGTCGGCCGTCTGAATGGGGGCCGGGCCGGGCTCTTCCTCGACGGTAGCGTCGTCCATCACGAAGCGCGGCGATGGCGCTGCATGGGCGGGGCTGATCGGCAGGGTGGCGGGTGTCAGGGCCAGCCAGAGGCCGGTGACGAGGGCGCCAAGGCAGGCGAACAGGGTCGCAAGCCGCCAGTCGGGGAGCGGTGGCCGTGCCGGCGTGCCCGCCGGGGGCGTTGGAGGCGGAGCGATGGCTGGCCGGGCGGGCTCGCCGGGGCTGGCGGGCAGGGGCAAGGGTTCGAGTTCGAGGGCGCCGCCCATCGGCCGCGTGGGGGCGGGATCTGTCGGACGGCGGCTTTCGTCAGCTTTGCGCAGGGCGTTGAGCAGCAGGCTCATGGCGTGATGCCCCGAGCTGACGGTGCATCGGGCTGCAGAGGTGGGAAGTTCCGGCTGCCCGGACGGGGCGTGTCGGTGAAGAAGCCGGGGCCGGGCAGCTGGCCGCGTAGGTGCGGCGTGGCGGCGACGAGGTTGGGTTCGCGCACCACCACCGGGCGCAGGAAGATCACCAGCTCGGTCTTCTGGATGGCGTTGTCGCGGTTGGTGAAGAGTTCGCCGAAGAGCGGGATCGCTCCGGCGAGCGGCACCCGGCCGGTCTTGTAGTCGATGCGGTCTTCCATCAGCCCGCCGAGGATGGCGGTTTCGCCGTCGCCCAGGCGCAGTACGGATTCGATCTCGCGGGTGCGGATCTGGGGAACGAGGTTGGCGATGTTGGCGGGGATGTTGGGGTTCGGGTCGCGGCGGAAGTCGGCGATGCTGGAGATCGTGGGGCGGACGTTGAGGATGACCTCGTCGGCGTCGCTGACCTGGGGTGTGACGGTCATCACGAGGCCGACGGACACCGCCTGGGGCGTGGTGGTGACGGTGGTGAGCGCGCCAGCGTTGGTGGTCTGGGTGGTGTCGGCCCGGACGGCGAAGTAGACGAATTCCTCGACCACCTTGATGACCGCTGTCTGGTTGTTGAGCACCGACAGCTTGGGGCTGGACAGCACCTTGACGGTGCCGAAGCCTTCGAGGAGGCGGATTGTCGAGTCGATGCCGTTGGCGCTCTGGTAGCTGGCGCTGAAGGGCAGGATGGCGTTGCCGGTGCTGGTGCCCAGGGTGGGGCCGGTGAGGCCGAAGCGGGTGCCGTTGGCGAGGATGCGGCTCCATTCGATGCCCTGGCGGTAGGTGTCGGACAGGCCGACTTCGAGGATGGTGGCCTCGATGAGCACCTGACGACGGGCTGCGGACATCACCTGATCGATGAATTCGCGCACCTTTTCGTGCTGGCGGCCGGTGGCGCGCACGGTGACGACGCCGGTCTCGCGGTTGGCGATGATCGAGGCGGCCTCGCGGAAGGTGGATTTGTGCACCACCGTGGTGGTGGCGTTCTGCATGGCGGCCGGATTGGGGCTGGCGGCGAAGCCGGCGGGCTGGCCCTGGACCGGGCGGGCGTTGCGGCTGCGCCCGGCAGATCCGGCGGGCGCGGCGCCAGTGCTGATGCCGGTGCTGATGCCGGTGCCGGTGGTCGTGGTGGTCTCGACGTTCTCGACGACGGTTTCGCTGGAGCCTTCCGGGAGAAGCTTGTCGGTCTCGCGCAGCAGATCGCGGAGGTTCTTTTCGATGGATTCCCAGAACTGGTTGCGGGAGGCGTTCTCGATGCGGGTGGCGGAGACGTTGCCGCCGGTGATCGGCGTGCCGGCGGGCAGACCGGTGCCGGCTGCGTGCAGGTTGCCGGTGCCGCTGGTGGCGATCTGGGTGTTGGTGGAAACAGTGCCCGACACGCTGCGGCTCAGGTTGACGTAGTCGATGCGGTAGGTGCGCAGGAAGGGGCTGTCGGGCATCACCGTCAGATTGGAGCCATCAAACTCGTAGCGCATGTCCACTTGCCGGGAGATGCGCGCGAGAATCTGGGGCAGGGTCTGGTTGATGGCGTTGAGGGTGACTGTGCCGCTGAGGCCGGGGTGGATGTCGATGTTGATGCGGGCGTCGCGGGCCAGCGCGAAAAGCAGATCCTGGATGCGCAGGTTGGTGACGACAACCGAGTAGGTTTCCGCCGCCGGAGCGGGCGTGGGGCGGGGCAGGGGGATGAGGTCGGTGACGATGGGTGGTATGCTTTTTGCACTCTCCGCCGGAATTCCCTGCGCGCCGATGTGGCCCGGCGACGGCGGGTTGGATGGCATGGATGCGCATCCCGCTGTGGCCAGCGCCAGTGCGCCTGAAAGCCAGGTGAATAAATTCATCGTCGTACGTGTATGTCTTTTTTTACAGCCCCTGATTTTATGCCAAAATTGTTTTCCTGTGGGGGGCTTGTGTCTTCGAATGTCCGGTGCGGCGATCGTGGGTCGGGGGTCGGCGGCTGTCCCGGCAGTTTTTTGCAGGAAAAAGCCTTACACGGGTGTAAGTCATGTGTAAGATTGAACGACTCTAATCTCGGCCGGATCAAGGACCGAAACACCGTACAAAAAAAGACAACAACGGTGGTACCCAGTCGTACGGCCTTCGTCCCCCGCCAGCAAGGTTTCAGAGCATCCAACGTTGCACACTCATATAAACACGAGGAGAGGTGAAAAATGACGAACGAAACCACCCAGAAGCTCTACTATCCGTCTGAAGAGGTGGTGAAGAACGCTGCCGTGTCGGGCATGGAAGC
>NZ_CALAYQ010000119.1:0-37910 GCF_937894855.1 uncultured Zoogloea sp. | reverse complement strand
ACCATTCCCTCCGGGTCTGATGTTATGCCTCAAACACAAAAATTCGGACAGGCTCACGAAGGTAGGTCAATCGGGCATTCTTATGGGTGTTCATCCGGGGCAGGCTCTCAAGGTGACTGGGGGTTTGGCGATTTCCAGTCTCTCAGAATCTCCCCGGGTGAACACCCGAAACAACCTATTGAAACTTCACAGCTAGAGGCGGCCATTGCCCGCGCAGCCGAAGGAAACACCCGCGACAAGCTCCCCATGAGCAGCCGAGAGAAAACCGAGACGGCGTGGCGGCTCACCCTCGCTGAGACGTCATTCTCCAAGGCCAAAGTAGCGGAGCTATCAGGCGCCAGCGCCCGCACGGTCGCCACAATGCGGGAGGTCCGGGCGAAGCTCATTCAACTGCACCCCGAGCGTGACCTCAGCGAACTCAGTTGGAACCGCGCCCGGATGCTCGCCAAAGGGGAGGAAGCCGAAGAAATCAACTGGGATGACCGCATCGAACAGGAGGCACGGGAGTTCGCCAACCTCTTGGCAAAGCACCTTGGAAAGCGCGGGCACCAGCGACGCGAGGCTTTCGCCAGGGCACTGGAAATCTACGATGACGGCCTGCCGGCCTTCTTGCGGGGACATTGGGCGACGGACGATGATGAGGAAATCGACATCGACGACTGACCGCGCCCCGGCATGTGCATCCTTATGCCTGTGCAATTGCACAGAGAAGGCCCCAGCGGAGTTCAGGAGCGCGGCCGGGGCGGCGTCACATCGAACGTGATCCGCTCCAGAATCTCGACCTTAACGCGCAGCGGCGTCTCACCCCGATAGCCACGCTTCACGGCGCTTTCGCCTTCGCGCGAGTGCCCCGAGATTGCATCGGCGCGGGGCTCATTGATCTCCTCAGCGCGGGCCATGAAGGTCGAGCGGAAGGCGTGGAAGCCAACCAGACGGGCGCCCCGCGACTCGTCACGCAGACCCAGGGCCTGCAGATGAAGCCGGAACCACCGCTCAGCGCCACCCGCTGCTCTGCCCTTCACCGGCGCCCACATGGGGAATAGCAGCGCCTCGCCGGCAGCCTTGAGCCGCTTCACGTAATCCACGAAACCCAGGCCAACGAGGGTGGAATGGACCGGGACACGACGCTTCGAGGTCTTGTTCTTGACTGATTTATCCACGCCCTCGGCAGCTGCGCCCTCTTCCGTGATGTCGAGGAACCAGACCCCCGGCGCCTGCGGGTCATCGTCCCGGATGTCGCACTGCGGATTTAGTTGGCACAGCTCATTGATCCGGGCGCCCGTGTAGAGACCCAGGAGCGGCAGCCAGTAAGCCGACGCCTGCGACGGGTCCGCAGCGAAGGCCGCAGCCTCGGGGCCCTCGAATAGTCGCTGAAGCTCTTCGGGACGCATCGGACGCTGACGGTTCTTGCCCTCCTCCTCGGTTCCTCGGTACTTGATGCCCTCGGTCGTCAGGTGAATCGGCCAGCCGTTGTCCCCGAAGGTCACGCGGGCGTACTTGAAGAACGACCGCAGCGCCATCTTGTACGTGTCGTCGAAGGTCTTTTCGGCCATGCGCTCCGGCCAGTCCATCGCGGCAAGCTCCTGGACGGTCTTGCCGGTCTGGCGGCGCTTGTCCAGCCAGCGCGGCGGGAGGCGCTGAATCATGTCGAAGAACTCCGTGACGGGCTTCTGGCGAAGCTGGGAAACCGGCACGTCTCCCATGAACTCGATGAACAGCGGCAGCACCGCCTCATACTTCTTCGTCACCGGAGCCTTCGGGTCGTGTTGCTGCACAAATGCCGCCTTGACCACCGAGAGCAGCGGAGCGCTGTCAGCCTCCACAAGCACAGACACCGCCGGGGCGGGACGTGGTTGAGGATTGGGCGTGGAATCAAAGCCACCGGCTGCGCGTTGCTTCACGACCTCCGCAACTTCAAGACAAGCCTCCGCGAAGGCCAGCGCCGCGTCAGTCGCCTCCGACGATGACTTTTCAAGCGGCACTCCGACACCCGCCATGCGACGAAGCGCTAACGCCTCGAATTCATCCAGCACACCGGGAAACGCGCCCTGGACTGCCAGCCGGGCGGAATCACGATCAATACCGATGACGGACAGGCGATATTCAGCCGAGAACGCCCCACCGTCGGCGAGGAGCCGTCGCCCGACCGCAGAAGCATCAGCCGCCAGTTTCTCAGCCTTGAACCGGGCAACCTCGCCGGCCAGCACCTCACCGAGTTCTTGCGGGGTGAGTCCCGGACGAACGGGAACGGCAGTTCCCCCCTCTACCACCCGTCGAAGCCCCTGGAACCGGGCTGAGAGGTCAGCCAGCCAGCGAAGGCACTCCGCCCGCGCCTCTCGGGCATCGGCGGTCTTGGTTGAAAATGTGAGGGTCTTGACCCCGCCGAAGTGCGGGAGAAGGTCGGCAGGAATGCGCTTCTTGTGGCGCCACTGCTCGCCGTGGCGTTCAAGCGTGGGGTGAGTCATCTTGTCGGCTTTCATCCTTGGATTTTAGCTGGATGTTCCCAGCGAAGTTCCCAAGAAAGCCTTCGGGGGTCGTCTGCAACCCCTTGAATTACAAGAAACCCTAGAAAAAACAAAGGCCCCTTTCGGGGCCCGTGTCTTTTTTGGCGGAGAGTGAGGGATTCGAACCCTCGATGCAAGTTTTAGCTCGCATGCTCCCTTAGCAGGGGAGTGCCTTCGACCTCTCGGCCAACTCTCCGCAACAGCCCGCCATTATAGGTAAGAGCGGACTGCCTGTCAAATCAAGAAGTGGCCTGATCGAGGCCGAATGCGCGATGCAGCACGCGGACGGCCAGCTCGAGGTACTTCTCGTCGATGGCGACGGAAATCTTGATTTCGGAGGTGGAGATCATCTGAAGGTTGATGCCCTCTTCCGCCAGAGTACGGAACATGCGCGATGCAACGCCCGGGTGGGAGCGCATGCCGACACCGACGATGGACACCTTGGCCATCGTGCGGTCGCCCTTGATCTCGCGCGCGCCGATGTGGGTCTGCACGCCTTCGAGGATCTTCATCGCCTTGTCGTAGTCGGGGCGATTCACCGTGAAGGAGAAGTCGGTGGTGCCATCGTGGCCGACGTTCTGGATGATCATGTCCACATCGACGTTGGCATCCGCCACCGGGCCGAGGATCTGATAGGCGATGCCCGGCTTGTCGGGAACGCCCAGCACGGTGATCTTGGCTTCGTCACGGTTGAAAGCAATGCCGGAGATGATCGGCTGTTCCATGTTCTTGTCTTCCTCAACGGTAATCAGGGTGCCCTCGCCTTCCTCCTGGAACGAGGAGAGAACCCGCAGCTTGACTTTGTACTTGCCGGCAAATTCCACCGAGCGGATCTGCAGCACCTTGGAACCGAGGCTGGCCATTTCCAGCATCTCTTCGAAGGTGATGGTGTCCAGCTTGCGTGCTTCCGGCACGACGCGGGGATCGGTGGTGTAGACGCCATCCACGTCGGTGTAGATCTGGCACTCGTCGGCCTGGATCGCGGCGGCAAGCGCCACACCAGTGGTGTCGGAACCGCCACGACCAAGCGTGGTGATGTTCCCGACCTCATCGACACCCTGGAATCCGGCCACGACCACCACTGCGCCCGCATCGAGATCGCGGCGGATGTTGTCGCCGTCGATATCCAGAATGCGTGCCTTGGTGAACGAACTATCGGTTAGGATACGCACCTGGCCGCCGGTGTAACTGCGGGCCTTGATGCCGATTTCTTCGAGGGCCATGCACAGCAGACCAATCGTGACCTGCTCGCCGGTGGAGATCACCACGTCGAGTTCACGGGGGCTGGGGTTAGCGCTGACTTCCTTGGCCAGTGCGATCAGACGGTTGGTCTCGCCGCTCATCGCGGACAGGACGATCACCATCTTGTGCCCCTGGGCATGGAACTTCGCGACCCGCTTGGCCACGTTCTTGATCCGTTCGGGGTTGCCGACGGAAGTGCCGCCATATTTCTGAACTATGAGCGCCATCTTGACTTCTAAGAAGATGAGGATGTGGAAAGCGCGTGATCTTAGCGGATAACGCGAACTCTTGCAGCTTTGACGCAGTGCCGGCTACTACCCGGGGGCGGGTGTGCATCTCGTCACAAAGAATTCGTGTGGTAAACCCTAACCCATCCAAATATACCGTTGTATGTGTTGCGAGTAGTGATCTATACTTTCCGACATATAACGAAAGTTATAGCAGACAACAGCGAAACCGTTGTTAATAACGAACAGAGTCAAACCCTTGAGGAACAAAGAGATGAAAACCACCGAAAAAGTTGATGTCCGTGAAATCCGCCGCAAGCTGGGCATGAACCAGTCCCAGTTCTGGTCCAAGATCGGCGTGACCCAGAGTGGCGGTTCGCGCTATGAAAGCGGCCGCAACATCCCCCGTCCGGTTCAGGCGCTGCTCCGTCTGGTGCACATCGAACAGGTCGATATCACCAAGATCAAGAAGGACGACGTCGAAGTGGTCGAGTACCTGAAGGCCACCAACCCCGAGCTCTTCAAGACCCTGAAGAAGGAAGCCCGTGCCAAGCGCAAGGAACGCGTTTCGCACTGAGCAGCCGGCGTAGCAGTACTCAAGGGCTGACCGTCACGGTCAGCCCTTCCCCTTGCAGCCTGTCACGTATCTGGCTGGCGATCGCATCAAGCTCCTCCGGCGTGAGGCGCTGCAGATGCACGGCCTCCGGCTGATACGACGGTCGCGCCACGCCGTACAGCAGCACGCCCTTCAGCCCCGCTGACGGGTCGTTTTTGCGCGCCTGCTGCAGGGCGTATTCCAGCATCGCCAGGTAGTTTCCGATCTGATCCTGCGATGGCCGAGCGCCATCCCAGGCGAACACGCACGTCTGTACCCACGTCGGGCACAGCGACATGCACAGCGCCAGCCGCCGGGCATGGGTCCGCGGGTCCACATCGATCCCGTTGATGCGCTGGATGTCGTCCGCCGTCCCGGCATCGAACTTGAACCACACCTCGCCCCCCGCCAACGCCAGCCGCTTCAGCGCCGCCTGCACATAGGGCCGGTCAATCAGGCTTCCATTGGAGATGAGCCGCACCGGCACCGCCGCGAGGCCGGCCTCGTCCCGCGCCGCGATCACCCGTTCGACGATTTCGTCGAAGGCCTTGCTGCTGGTGGGCTCGCCGTTGCCCGAGAAGGCGATGTCACGGATCACCCGCGCATCTGGCGGCACGTGCTCTTCCATGAAGCGCCCGCTGCACAGCGCCGCCAGAAACCCGCGCAGTTCCGCATCCAGCAGCGCCACGTCGATCTCGGGCGCCGCACCGCGGACCAGCCCCGGCACCTGACAATAGGCGCAGTGCCAGTTGCAGGCGTTGTTGGGATTGAGGTTGATGCCCACCGACACGCCGCCGGCACGGCGCGAAACCACCGGATACACGTAGGTCAGGCTGCTGAAACTGCGGTTGTGATCAGTGACCGTGAGCATCTGCCCGGGGGTTTTCATGGTGCTGTCCAGCTGTAAAAACGAGGTGCGTATAATACGGGACCTTTTTTCCTACCCGGAGCCTTGCGCCCGGAGCATCCATGCAGATCACGCGCCGCCTTGAATTCGACGCCGGCCACCGGATTCCCGATCACGCCAGCCAGTGCCGCCACCTCCATGGGCACCGCTACGCGCTGGAGATCACCCTGTCCGGCGACATCATCCGCGCCGACGGCCTGCCGGCCAACGGCATGGTGGTGGATTTCGGCGACGTGAAGGCCATTGCCAAACAGCACGTTGTGGACGTGTGGGATCACGCCTTCCTCGCCTATCGGGGCGACACCGCGGTGGTGAACTTCCTCCAGGCCATCCCCGGCCACAAAACGGTGCTCCTCGACGTGGTGCCCACCGCCGAGAACCTCGCCGTCGAAGCCTTCCGCATCCTCGACCCGCTCTACACCGGCGTGTATCAAAACCACGTCCGCCTCGAGCAGGTCCGCATCTACGAAACCCCCAACTGCTGGGCCGACGCCCACCGCAGCGACCTGGGCTGACGCTCAGGCGATCTTCAGCGCCAGCTTCCCCACGCCTTCCACGCCGGCCTCGATCGCATCGCCCGACACCACCGGGCCGACGCCTTCGGGCGTGCCGGTGAAGATCAGATCGCCCGGCTCCAGCCGGAAGAGCGTGGAAAGCCGCGCGACGATCTCCGCCACAGACCAGATCATGTCCGCCAGATCACCCCGCTGACGGGGCTGGCCGTTCACCGTCAGCCAGATCGCCCCGGCCTGCGGATGGCCGCAATCCGCCACCGGCACCAGCGGCGCGATGGGTGCCGAGCGGTCGAAAGCCTTGGCGGCCTCCCAAGGATGGCCCTTCGACTTGAGCGCCGCCTGCAGGTCGCGGCGGGTCATGTCGAGCCCCATCGTATAACCCCAGATGTGCGCCAGCGCCACCTCCACCGGGATGTCGGCACCGCCCTGGCCGATGGCAACCACCAGCTCCGCCTCGTAGTGAAAATCCCGCGTCTGAGTCGGGTAAGGCAGTGCCAGCGACGCCCCCGGCACCACCGCATCGGCCGGCTTGCAGAAGAAGAACGGCGCCTCGCGGGTCGGGTCGGCGCCCATCTCGCGGGCGTGGGCGGCGTAGTTGCGCCCCACGCAGTAAATCCGCCGCACCGGAAACACGCCGGCACTACCCGCCACCGGCACCAACGCCTGGGCCGGCGGTGCAATCACGAACTCGGTCATCGTCTGTCTCTCCAAAACGCCCATGATGCGCACCCGCCGCCCGTCTTGCAAACCCGGCGCGGTAACCGGCTACCACCCATCCCAGCCAGCGGCCGGCCACACTTTCTCCGCGGTTCCCCATCCACCCGAACGGAGCAAGACATGGCCAAGAAAATCCTGATGATCTGCGGCGACTTCTGTGAAGACTACGAAACCATGGTGCCGTTCCAGGCGCTCCAGGCTGTAGGCCACACCGTCGATGCCGTCTGCCCCGACAAGAAGGCGGGCGACACCATCGCCACCGCCATCCATGATTTCGAGGGCGACCAGACCTACACCGAAAAGCGCGGCCACAACTTCGCCCTCAACGCCACCTTCGCCGACATCGACCCATCGGAATACGACGCCCTGGTGATCCCCGGCGGGCGCGGCCCCGAGTACCTGCGCATGTACCCGGAAGTGATCGCCGCGGTGCGCCACTTCTTTGCGGCCAACAAGCCGGTGGCGGCCATCTGCCACGGCGCCCAACTCCTCGCCGGCGCCCGCGTGCTCGAGGGCCGCACCTGTTCCGCCTACCCGGCCTGCCGGGCCGAGGTCGAGCTTGCCGGCGGCACCTACGCCAACATCCCGGTGGATCAAGCCGTCACCGATGGCAACCTTGTCACCGCCCCGGCATGGCCTGCCCATCCGGCGTGGATCGCCCAGTTCCTGGCAGTGCTCGGCACCCGCATCAGCTGATATCTGCCCATCGGCACAAAAATCCCCGCCAGCTCTTACAATAAGCTGACGGGGTTTTCCCGCTTTCCTGAGCCCGAACGATGTGCCAGATCTTCATCAACGCCGACCCTGAGCTCTACGCCACCCGCAGCCGCTCGATCCGCCTGCATGGCGTCGCCACCAGTCTGCGCCTCGAGAACCTGTTCTGGCAGGTGCTCGGCGAAATCGGCGAGCGCGACGGCCTCAGCGTGCCCCAGCTCCTCGGGCGGCTCTACGACGAGCTCACCATCAGCGGCCGGCACGACGAAAGCACGAACTTCACGTCCTTCCTGCGTGTCTCCTGCCTGCGCTACCTGCAGTTGCAACTGGCCGGCCGCATCCCCGCCGACCCCCGCGTGCCGATCCGCGACCTCGACCCCGCCTGGGTCCTGGCCGCCGAACGCCGCCCCTCCGCCTGAAGGCCCCCCCCAATGATCGACCTGTACTACTGGACCACCCCCAACGGCCACAAGATCACCCTCTTCCTCGAAGAGACCGGCCTGCCCTACACGCTCCACCCCATCAACATCGGCAAGGGTGAGCAGTTCCAGCCGGATTTCCTGCGGCTCGCCCCCAACAACCGCATCCCCGCCATCGTCGACAACGCCCCGGCCGACGGCGGCGAGCCCGTCTCGATCTTCGAATCCGGCGCGATCCTGCTCTACCTTGCGGAAAAGACCGGCCAGTTTCTCTCCACCGATCTGCGCCAGCGCGTCGACACCCTTCAGTGGCTGTTCTGGCAGATGGCCGGCCTTGGCCCCATGGCCGGGCAGAACCACCACTTCACCCAGTACGCCCCCGAGCAGGTGCCCTACGCCATCGACCGCTACGTGAAGGAGACCGCCCGCCTCTACGCCGTGCTCGACCGCCGCCTTGCCGACCGCGCCTTCATCACCGGCGACGACTACACCATCGCCGACATGGCCTGCTACCCGTGGATCGTGCCCCACGAACGCCAGCGCCAGAACCTCGACGACTTCCCCAACATCGGGCGCTGGTTCAACGCAATCCAGCAGCGGCCGGCCACCGTGCGTGCCTATGAAATCGCAGAGCGCATCAACCCCAGCCAGCCGCCGATGAGCGACGAAGCGAAGAAAGTGTTGTTCGGACAGGACGCCAGCACCGTCTCCGGGCGCTGACTTTCCTCAAGCAACAGGACGGCGGGGCGCGCTTACGGTAAAATTGAGTGTTTTGCTGAAGCCGCCTTAACGCCCCGGGCCCAAGACCGCTTCACCCTCCACCCGGCCCGCGCCCCCCGCTCCCATGATTGCTCCCATCGAACGCTTCGATCAGCTCGACCTCCAGGCGCCGATTCTGGCCGCCCTCGCCGAGATCGGCTACGAAACCCCCTCGCCCATCCAGGCCGCCTGTATTCCGCACCTCCTCGCCGGCCACGACATCCTCGGCGAAGCCCAGACCGGCACAGGCAAGACCGCCGCCTTCGCCCTCCCGGCGCTTGATCGTGTCGAACTTGCCCAGCGCAATCCGCAGGTGCTCGTCCTCGCCCCCACCCGCGAGCTCGCCATCCAGGTCGCCGAAGCCTTCCAGCGCTACGCCAGCAAGATGCCCGGCTTCCACGTGCTGCCGATCTACGGCGGCCAGAGCATGGTCGTCCAGCTACGCCAGCTCCAACGCGGCGCCCACGTGATCGTCGGCACGCCTGGTCGGGTCATGGACCACCTCGAGCGCAAGAGCCTCAACCTCGACAACCTGACCACCCTGGTTCTCGACGAAGCCGACGAAATGCTGCGCATGGGCTTCATCGATGACGTGGAATGGATTCTCGAGCACACCCCCACCGCCCGCCAGACCGCCCTGTTCTCGGCCACCATGCCGGACGCCATCCGCCGCGTCGCCCACCGCTACCTGCGCGACCCGAAGGAAATCAAGATCAAGGCCGCCACGGCCACCGTCTCCACCATCCGCCAGCGCTTCCTGCAGATCGCCGGCCCGCACAAGCTCGACGCGCTCACCCGCATCCTCGAGGTCGAGGACGACTTCGACGCCGCCATCGTCTTCGTGCGCACCAAGACCGCCACCGTCGAACTGGCCGAGAAGCTCGAAGCCCGCGGCTACGCGGCCGCCTGCCTCAACGGCGACATGACCCAGCAGCTGCGTGAGCGGGTCATCGAACAGCTCAAGAACGAAACCCTCGACATCGTCGTCGCCACCGACGTGGCCGCCCGCGGCATCGACGTGCCCCGCGTCAGCCACGTCATCAACTACGACATCCCCTACGACACCGAAGCCTACGTCCACCGCATCGGCCGCACCGGCCGCGCCGGGCGCTCCGGCAACGCGATCCTGTTTGTCGCCCCGCGCGAGAACCACCTGCTGCGCCAGATCGAACGCGCCACCAAGCAGCCGATCGAGCTCCTCAAGCTGCCCAGCCGCGAAGCCGTCGCCGACAAGCGCGTCGCCGCCTTCCGCCAGCAGGTGAGCGAAGTCCTCGAATCCGAAGACCTGAGCTTCTTCCTCGACGTCATCGCCGGCATCGAAGAAAAGCAGGATGCCAGCGCCCACGAGATCGCCGCCGCGCTGGCCTTCCTCGCCCAGAAGGATCGCCCGCTGCAGATGCCCGACACCGGCAAGCCCGACATCGCCCAGCTCGCCGCCGGCAAGACCGACCGCCCGGCCCGCGAGCCGCGCGAGAACCGCGGCGAGATCCTCGAGCGCCGCCGCGACTACGCCGAAGGCCGCCTCGCCCGCTACCGCATCGACGTGGGTCGCGAGCACATGGCCAGCCCCAAGGATATCGTCGGCGCCATCGCCAACGAGGCCGGCATCGAAAGCCGCTTCATCGGCCAGATCAACCTGTTCGAGGACTACAGCACCGTCGAGCTGCCGGCCGATCTGTCCAACGACGTCGTCCAGATCCTGCGTCGCGCCCGCGTGCGCCAGCAGCCGCTCAACCTGCGCCTCGCCAGCCCCGAAGAGGCCAGCCGTGAACGCGGCCGCCCCGCCGGCCGCGGCGCTCCGCCGAAGAAGCCCTTCCGCAAGGACGGGCCCGCGGGCGGCTTCAGTGGCGGTTTCAATGGCCCCAAAAAGCCCGAGTTCTGACAAGGATCAGAAGCTCCGCCTCAATACGGTGCGTAGATGAGGCGGGGCTCTGTTAAAATCCGGTTACAGTCATACTCCTGCAACAAACAAACTATGTTCGGACGCCTGCTGCCCCAAGAGGGCCGTTTTTTTGAACTTTTCAACAGCCACGCCGAGCAGATCGTTCTTGGCGCCCAGGCGCTGGTCGCCCTGATGGATGATCTCGGTGGTGCCGAAAAGCACATCGCAGCCATCGAAGAAATCGAACAGATCGCAGACAAGATCACCCACGAGACCGTCGCCCAGGCTCACAAGAGCTTCATCACCCCGCTCGACCGCGACGAGATCCACAGCCTCATCAACGCCATGGACGACATCCTCGACACCGTCCAGGACGTCGCCGAGTGCACCACGCTCTACCACATCCAGCGCATCACCCCCGAAGCGCAGCAGCTGGCCAACGTCAGCCTGTCCTGTTGCACCCGCGTCAAGATCGTGGTCGGCCTCATCTCCAACATGGACAACGCCAGCGCCGTACTGCAGACGTGCCAGGAGATCGACCGCCTCGAGACCGACGCCGACCGCATCATGCGCGGCGCCATGTCCAAGCTCTTCCGTGACGAGCGCGACGCGCTGCAGGTCATGAAACTCAAAGCCATCTACGAACAACTCGAATCGATCACCGATCGCTGCGAGGACGTCGCCAAGATCGTCGAAGGCATCGTGCTGGAAAACGCCTGAGCATCGCCATGGAACCCGTACAGATCGGTTTCTGGGTCATTGCCGGCCTGGTCGTCGTTGCGCTCGTCTTTGACTTCATGAACGGCTTTCACGACGCGGCGAATGCCATCGCCACCGTCGTGTCCACCGGGGTGCTCAAGCCCCACCAGGCTGTTGCCTGGGCCGCCTTCTTCAACTTCATTGCCCTGTTCATCTTCCAGCTGAAGGTGGCCAGCACCGTCGGCAAGGGCATCATCGACCCCACCATCGTCGACCACCACCTCATCTTTGGCGCGCTCCTCGGCGCCATCGCCTGGAACGTCGTCACCTGGTACTACGGCATCCCGTCCAGTTCGTCCCACGCCCTCATCGGCGGCATCGTCGGCGCGGCCATCGCCAAGGCCGGCACCGAACCGCTGATCGGCGCCGGCATCGCCAAGACGGTCTCCTTCATCATCATTTCGCCGCTGCTCGGCTACATCCTCGGCTCGCTCATCCTCGTGATCGTCGCCTGGATCTGCCGGAATAAAACCCAGCGACGGGTCGACAAGTGGTTCCGTCGGCTCCAGCTCGTCTCGGCTGCGCTGTACAGCCTCGGCCACGGCGGCAACGATGCCCAGAAGACGGTCGGGATCATCTGGATGCTGCTGCTTGCCGCGGGCGTCACCGCCCAAGGTGACCCGGTTCCGTCGTGGGTCGTCGTGCTGTGCTACATGGCCATCGGCCTCGGCACCCTGTTCGGCGGCTGGCGGATCGTCAAGACGATGGGCCAGCGCATCACCAAGCTCAAGCCGGTCGGCGGCTTCTGCGCCGAAACCGGCGGTGCGATCACGCTGTTCCTGGCCACCGCGCTGGGCATCCCGGTGTCCACCACCCACACCATCACCGGCGCCATCGTCGGTGTCGGTTCGGTGCGCCGGACGGCCGCCGTCCGCTGGGGTGTCGCCGGCAGCATCGTCTGGGCATGGATCCTCACCATTCCCTGCTCGGCCCTGATCGCCGCTGGCGGCTACTGGATCGGACGCACCCTGTTCTGACCTGACAACCGGCTTGACGCGCCGGATCGGAAACCCGATCCTCTCGCATCAAGCCGGTTTTTCATTGAACAACGCCCCATGGCCACCCCCACCCTCAAGCAACAGAAAACCTTTGCCCTCGTCCGCATCATCGGCGGCTTCGCCGCGGCGATGGTGCTCGGCTATTCCTTCATCGCCAACGTGATCGCCGGCCAGCCAATGGAAGGCGCGGTGCTGCTGACCGGCATCATGGCCCTCGTCGGCCTGGGCTACTCGGCCTTCTACACCCGCAGCCTGAGCCGCATCGCCGAGGCGGAAAAAACCGCCGGCGGATCTTGATCCGCAGCGCTTCCAGCCTGGCGGCCAGCGCCCTGGCGGTTGGCGCGCTGCTGCTCGGCGGCTGCGCAAGCACCGGGCCGGTGGAATCCCGGCCGTCCCCGAAGCTTCCTCCGGCAAGCGGCAGCACGCCTCCCCTGCCCCAGACGATTCCGGCCCCTCAGCCCGAAGCGCCAAAACCGATTCTCACGCAGCCAGCTCCGGCACTCCCCCCCACCGTTCAGCCCGCACCGCGCCCTGCCGCGCAGGTCGTGCTCGGTGAGCGGGAAGGCCGCGCCCTTGTCGCCGGCTTCCTGCCGCCCTACGTCAAGGATCGCGACGGCTGGGCCACCGACATCCACACCGCCTTCAGTAGCCTGCGTCTGCCGCTCACGCCGGACAACATCTGCGCCGCGGTTGCCGTCATCGAGCAGGAATCCACCTTCCAGGCAGACCCGGTGGTACCCGGCCTGTCCCAGATCGTCTGGAAGGAAATCGACACCCGGCGCGAAAAGATCCACCTGCCCCGTCTGCTGGTGGACGCCGCCCTCCTCAAGACCAGTCCCGACGGCCGCAGCTACAAGGCGCGCATCGACAGCCTGCGCACCGAGAAGCAGATGAACGCGCTGTTCGAGGACATGATCTCCGAGCTGCCCAATGGCAGATCCCTGCTGGGCGGCTACAACCCGGTGCGCACCGGCGGCCCGATGCAGGTCAGCATCGCGTTTGCCGAAGAGCAGGTGCGCGAAAAGGCCTACCCTTATCCGCGCCGTGACTCCGTGCGCACCGAAGTCTTCACCCGCCGCGGCGGCGTGTACTTCGGCATCGCGATCCTGCTCGACTACCCGGCGCCCTACAGCAAGATCCTCTACCGCTTTGCTGACTTCAACGCCGGTCGCTTCAGCAGCCGCAACGCGGCCTTCCAGTCGGCGGTCGCCCGCCTGTCCGGCCAGGCGCTGGCCCTCGATGGCGACCTGCTGCGCTACAAGGACGGCGCGCCCGCCGCCGAACCCAGCGCGACGCTGTCGGCCCTCGCCACCATCAACGGGCGGCTGGGACTGTCCCGGGATGCCCTGATCCGCGACCTGCGCCTCGAAAAAACCCCCGCTTTCGCCCAGACCGCGCTCTATGCCAGGGTCTTCGCCCTCGCCGATGCGGCGGCCGGTGCGCCCATGCCCCGCGAGGCCATGCCGCAGATCGACCTGAAGAGCCCCAAGATCCAGCGCAAGCTCACCACCGCCTGGTTCGCCGAGCGCGTGGACGGCCGTCACCGAACCTGTCTCGGACGCGACCGCTCGGCCCTGCCCTAGGCCGGCAGCCCCGCGAATTTCCTTGATCCAGGCCAGATTCCGGGCCACTCCCACGCTATACAATCGAGTACAAATCGCGGCTTCAAGCCGTGGTTTAATGCTGCGCTATAACGATGACCATGGGAGATAAACAGATGACCGTCCAGGCGCAATACGCCGCCAAGCGCGTAACTCCGGCCGAAGCCATCCGCAATGTTCATAACGGCGACACCATCGTCGTGCCGACTGCGGTAGCCGAACCCCCCGCGCTCCTTACCGCCCTTTCCGAACACCGCCGCGACTTCCGCGACGTGAAGGTGTCGCAGATCCTCGCCGTGCGCAAGTTCGGCTACCTGGATCCGACCACCGCCGAAAACGTGCGCCACGTGGCGTACTTCTTCAGCGGCGCGACCCGCCCCGGTTTCAAGGAAGGCGTGGGTGATTTCTACCCGAGCTACTTCTCCGAGATGCCGCAGCTCATCGATCGTGGCCTGATGCCTGCCGAGGTGGTGTTCACCCAGGTGTCCCCGATGGACGAGCACGGTTATTTCTCCCTGGGCCTGGCCCCCGACTACACGATGGCCGCCATCCGCAAGGCCCGCGCCGTCATCGTCGAAGTCAACCCGAACGTTCCGTTCGCCTTCGGCAACTGCCACATCCACATCTCCCAGGTCACCGCCCTGGTCGAGAACGATGAGCCGGTGCTCGAAGTGGGCCTGCCCACCATCGGGCCCGTCCAGGAAGCCATCGGCAAGTACGTCGCCGACATGATCGAGGACGGCTCGACCCTGCAGATCGGCTACGGCGGCATTCCCGACGCCGTGGTGATGCAGCTCACCCACAAGCACGATCTGGGCATCCACACCGAGATGGTCGGCGACGGCATCCTCACGCTGCTCGAAGCCGGCGCGGTCACCAACCGCCGCAAGAACTTCATGCCGGGCAAGATGGTCGCGACCTTCGCCCTCGGCTCCAAGAAGCTCTACAAGTTCCTCGACCGCAACCCGATGGTCGAGATGCACCCGGTGGACTTCACCAACGACCCGTACATCGCCGGTCAGAACGACAACCTGATGTGCATCAACGCCACCCTGGAGATCGATTTCCTCGGCCAGTGCGGCTCCGAGAGCCTGGGCCCGCTGCCCTACTCCGGCACCGGTGGTCAGTCGGACTTCGTGCGTTCGGCCAACCGCTCCAAGGGCGGCAAGGCCTTCATCGTGCTGCCGTCCACCGCCAAGGATGGCACGATCTCGCGCATCGTCCCGACCCTCACCCCGGGCACCCACGTGTCGACCAGCAAGAACGACATCAACTACGTGGTGACCGAGTACGGCGTGGCCCAGCTGCGCGGCAAGACCGCCAAGCAGCGCACCAAGGAGCTCATCAGCATCGCCCACCCGGATTTCCGCGGGCAGCTGACCGAAGCCGCCAAGAAGATGCATCTGCTGTAAGCCGCAGCCGGCAGCCCGGCGCTGCCGATTGCACGCTTCAACAAAAAGCCCCGGTCACCCGGGGCTTTTTGCATATTGCGTCGGGAAGGCCGGCGCGTTCAGGGAATCTCGGATTCCAGCTGGAAGCCGGCACCGTCGTCGATGCCCAGCACCTTCACCAGATAAGGCATCACCTTCTTCAGCACCGGCGGCAGGGTCCACGGCGGATTGACGATGAAGAGGCCGCTGCCGTGCATCCCGAAACCATCTTCGGCGGGCTTCTGAACGTCCAGGCTCACGTGCAGCCAGCTGGTGATCGGCAGGCGCTTGAGCTTCTCGGGGAGCTCCCGCGAGGCCATGCTGTGGAGCTTGGGATACCAGATGATGTAGGTGCCGGTCGGGAAGCGGCGCAGGCTCTCCTTCATCATCGTCAGCACGGTGCGATAGTCGGTCTTCACCTCGTACGGCGGGTCGATCAGCACCAGCCCGCGGCGCGACGGCGGCGGCAGGAAGGCGTTGATGCCGGTGAAGCCATCCTGCTCCAGCACCATCGTCTGATTGCCCGCGTTCTCGAAGGTCTTGGCGAGCAGACGGCTGTCGGCCGGATGCAGTTCGAACAGGCGCATCTTGTCGTCCGGGCGCATCAGCGGCGCCGCGCAGCAGGGCGAGCCCGGATACAGGCGGAGCTTGCCGCCAGGGTTGAGGTCGCGCACCACGCGCAGGTATTCCTTCAGCTCGGACGGCACGTCCTTGCGGCCGAGCAGGCGGCCTACGCCCTCTTCGTATTCGGCGTTCTTGCGGGCAAAGGCCTCGTCCAGCGCATAGCAGCCGGCGCCGGCGTGGGTGTCGATGTAAAAGTAAGGCTTGTCCTTCTGGTTGAAGTATTCCAGCACCTGGACGAGGACGAAGTGCTTGAGCACATCGGCGTGGTTGCCGGCGTGGAAGGCGTGGCGGTAACTCAGCATGGCGGTTGCACCCGGGCAAGCGGGCGGCAAGGGTCGATAGATCAGGGGCGCGATGCTAACACCTCGGCCGGTGGCACGCCTCCCCGGCGTTCAATCGGGCGCGTCGTACTTCCGGCGCGAACCCCGGAAACGCTCGACCGGATACTTGGCTTCGTTCTTGGCGAGCTTGGCCCGGGTGGCCGCATCCAGGTCGATGCCGGCCCGGTCGGCGATCAGCAGCAGGTAGAGCAGCACGTCGGCGCATTCGTCCTCCAGGGCCTCGCGGGCGTGGAGATCGGCGGGGATCGCCGCAATCTCGTCGTCGGTCTTCCACTGGGTCAGCTCCAGCAGCTCGCCGGCCTCGAGGTTGAGCGACACGATGAGGTTGCGCAGGGAATGGAACTGCGACCAGTCCCGCGCGTCCCGAAAGGCCGTCACCAGCCCTGCAAGGCTGTCGAGATCACCGGCCATCGCCCTGCCCCGTTCCGAGACCACCTGAAGCGTTCACAAACATCCAGACTCCTTGTCGCCGTCCGCGGCATTGAAGACGCGCTCACGGGCGTCGGCCACCGCCGCTAAGCCCTTATTTCGCTTACCGAAAGTGTGGCAAAAAGGGCGCCAATCCCCTTGCACTCGAGCGTCACCCTGTTATTATGGCGCGCTCTTCACCCGGCCATTCGGCGGTACGGGTGAAATTCAAACCATAACAGGAAAATAACATGCCGATTTATCGCCTCGGAGAGCATACCCCGCAACTGCAGGAGGGCGTCTGGATTGCCGACACTGCCACCCTGATCGGCGACGTGCATCTTGGTCGCAACGTCAATGTGTGGTTCGGGGCGATCCTGCGGGGCGACAACGACCCGATCACCATCGGTGAGAACACCAACATCCAGGACGGCTCGGTGCTCCACACGGATGACGGCGTCCCCCTCACCATCGGCAGCAACGTCACCGTCGGCCACAAGGTGATGCTGCACGGCTGTGCGGTGGGCGATGGCTCCCTGATCGGCATCAACGCGGTGGTGCTCAACCGCGCGGTGATCGGCAAGCACTGCCTGATCGGCGCCAACTCGCTGATTCCCGAAGGCAAGGTGATTCCCGACCGCTCGCTGGTGTGCGGCTCCCCGGGCCGGATCATCCGCGAGCTCACCGACCACGAGATCGCCAAGCTCCAGGCCAGCGCCGATGGCTACGTGAACAACGCCCTGCGCTACCAGGAGCAGCTCTCCGAGCTGTAAACGCACAACGGCCCTGCCGCGGCGTGTGCCGCCTGCAGGGCCGCAGCATCCCGCCAACTCCGGCCGGATGTGATGTACCCGAAATCTGGACTGCTCAGTCCAGGTTCAGCCGGATCGGCTGGTGATCCGAGGCCGCCGTGGCCTGATCCACCGCCACCGCATCCACCCGATCGACCAGATCGGCGCTCACGAAGAAATAATCGCAGCAATACGGCCGGTCCGGCCATTCGGCGCCATTCAGGCCCACCGTGTTCAGGTGCGGAATGTCGCCATAGCAGGCACGCCAGGCGTCTTCCCAGCCCGACACGTCGGCGCTGATCGGCGCGGTCATCCGGTAATACTCGGGGCTGCCCGGCTCGCAGTTGAAATCTCCGCAGATGATCGCCGACACCGGCCGCGGCCACACCGCAAAGGGCGAATCCTGCTTGCGCTCATCCAGCGTCGGCGCAGCGCTGGCGGCGAGCCGCACCGCATCGCACTGCAGCGCGTGGAGCGCGGCGATCTGGGTCATGCGCTGGACGCGGGAGTAGTACTCCAGATGGGTGTTGAGCACCCGCATCGGGCCACGCGGACCTTCCACCACCACCTCGAGGCACACCCGCGGCATGCTCGGCACGCCGTCTTCGGGCGGGCGCGGCAGACTGTGGCGGAACACCTGCCCCACCGGCAGGCGGCTGAGGGTGAGGTTGCCAAACTGGCTGCGACCGCCGGCCGCATCCGGCAGATCCACCGCCGGCGCAAAGTGCGCGCCATAGCCCGGGAAGGCCTCGGCCAGACGGGCAACGCTGTCCGTGGCCACGCCGCCCTGCAGCCCGGCAAAACCCACCGCGACTTCCTGCAGGCAGATCACATCAAAATCACCCAGCGTCCGGATGGCCGAAATCGTGCGCGGGAGATTCACTTCACCATCCGCACCGCGCCCCCACTGAATGTTCCAGCTCAGTAGCTTCATCAGGAAAACCTTATTTTCTTGCTCGACAAACCGGGCCGACGCCAGCGCGCCGACCACCGCCAAAAAGCATAGCAAGCCCGTGCCACCCGCTCGCCCTCAATCCATGCACCGCCGTGCGCAATTGCCGGTCGTCATGCCTTGGCGGCAGGCGTGCTGTGGATTATCTCCCCCAAATTGGGGCGCATCCAGGGCGTCAGCGCTAAAGCAGCTTGTCACGCCGCCGTAAATCACTTCGTCTCCCGTTCTCAAGAGCCGCCCAAGATCATGTCTACGCCCCAGGAACTTGTCGCCTGCATCGAAAAGCTCGCCAGCCTTCCCGCCGCCTACCACCGCATCCGCGAACTGCTCGACGATCCGGACAGCTCGGTCTATCAGGTGGCGGATGCGGTGGCCAGCGACCCGGGCATCACCGCCCGTGTGCTTCGTGTCGTCAACAGCGTGCTGTACGGCTTTCCGGGGAAGATCGAAACGGTTGCCCGGGCGGTCAATCTGATGGGGATGCAGCAGGTGCATGATCTGGTGCTGAGCACCGCGATCATCGGCGCGTTCTCGGGCATCCGCCCGGCGCGGATGCACATGACCCGCTACTGGCAGGACTGCATCTACCGGGGTCTGGCGGCCCGCGCCAGTGCCAAGCTGATGGGCACGGGCGATCCGGAGCGGATGTTCGTCGAAGGCCTGCTCGCAGACATCGGCCATCTGGTGATGTACCAGGCCAACCCCGAAGGCGCGTCGGCGGCCCTCGAAACCGCCCGCACCCGGCACATCCCGCTCCCCGAGGCCGAGATCAGCCACCTGGGCTGCACCCACGCCGAAGTCGGCGCGGCGCTGGCGTCGGCGTGGCACCTGCCCAACGGCTTTGCCACCGCCATCGGCGCCCAGCTGATGCCGGCCATGGGCGGCCACCACATGACCGAGGCCGCCCTCATCCACCTGGCCAACCAGATCGTGGCCACCGATGGGCTGGAGAACGCCGACGAGGCCGCCCTCGCCGGGATGGACCCGATGACCGTCGCCACCCTCGAGATGAGCGTCGAACGGATCGGCTCGATCCGCGCCGCCGTGCAGACCGAGATGCCGGCGGTGATCGCCCTGTTCTTTCCCCAGGCCTGAGCGCGGATCAGACTCGGCGCAGGATCGTCTCGACGTACATCCCGGGCTCAAGGGTGCCGCGCCACTCGACGGTGGTGCTCGGCGAGCGCTGGTCGTACCCCCGGGAAACCCAGCCTGCCAGCGGCACATCTGCGCCGCGCAGGATGCTCACCTCGCCATCGGGCGGCAGCACCATCGACAAGCACACCGGACCATTGGATACCGACAGACCATCCGGCGTGCAGGTGACGTTGCAGGCCTCGCTGAAATGCCAGTGCAGCGTGACGGACTGCGGGCCGGCAGCCTGCACCTCGTCGCGGATCGTCACCCTGTCGGCCAGGCGATCCACTTCCCAGCTGCGGCGATGCACCGGCCGCCCCGGCAGGCGCCGGTAGCCATCGTGCTCGGCCACCAGACGATCGACGATACGGGTGGATTCCCGTTCGAGCACCGTCGTCCGGTACTTCCGCACCCACATGAACTTGCCGCCCGACACCGCCTGATCCTCGCCGGCGATGGACAAGGTGTTGTGCATCGCCGTGCCGCGGAAGCCATCCCGCCAGGCCCGCGGCCCGTGGTAGGTGCCGGTGCCCGGATCGACGAGAAACTCCCGCCCGGCCACCGACAGGGTGAAGGACAGCGCATCCGCATGACCGTGGGCCGCGATGCCGCCAAGGCCCAGGGGGCCGGCATCGGCCACCAGGCGAATCTCGTCCAGGGTATCCAGATGGGCGCCTAACACGAACACGCCGCCATCCGGAAAATCCACCCGGGTGGTGGCCGGCGCCGCCTTGAGCAGCAGATCATCGAAGGGCACGCAGGCCTCGCGGCCGAGCAGCCAGCGGGTGCGAAGATCTACAAAACCGGCCTTGCGCGCCAGGGAGGCGTTCTCGAACAGCAGCGCACCGGTGGCAAGCTGGCTCTGGAAGGCGCAGCCGCCGGCGCTGAGGGAAAGGCCAGTGACCCGACCGTCGTCCGCATCGCCGAACATCGGCACGTTGCCACCGCTGTCCATCACCGCCGCCACATACACCAGCATCGCCTCCATGCGCGACCAGTAGGCGTCTGAAAAGGGCTTGCCGGTGGCCCGCGCGGCGAGCCCGGCGATCAGCAGAAAATCCCACACGAACTGCTGGTAGGCGGTGGTCTGTTCGCGATTGACACCGTCCGGGGCATTCTGGATGAGCGCCTCGCGCTCCAGGCCATCGCGGGAGACGCGCCGCCACTGCTTGGCCTCTTCCCAGTACGGCCAGGTGGAGCCGGCCACGAACAGCCCGGTCAGCTCGCCGATCAGGTGGTTGTTGGCCGACGAGTGCCGCGACAGATGCCCGCGGATGAACTCCGCGTGGCGCCAGATGCTGCTCAACCAGTCGGCCCGCAGCACCTTGCCCACCGGATGCTGGAACAGCGGCGACGACAGCCCGCCGATCAGCTGCCAGGCGATCGACCAGTTGATCAGCCGGATGCCGGCCTCCAGCGCGCTCGACCAGTTCGGCCCCAGGCCATACGGGCACTGGACGAACCAGCTCTCCAGCAGCGTGCCGATCCCTTCCAGGTAGCGCATGTCGCTGGTGAGCTGCCAGGCCTGGGCCAGGCACACCAGTTCCAGGTGCCGGTTGGGCTCCCACAGGTACTTGATGTCGCCGGTCACCGCGGGATCGCGGAAGGACATGGTCTTGCCGTAGGTGAGCGGCAGCAGCGCGCCGTTGGCAGGGTTGCGGTTCCACTCCGGCGGAAAACCGAGGTTCATGGCTTCGTTGGCTAAGATCCGCCAGTGGCCGGCGAGCACCTCGTTGGCCCGCTGCAGGATGGCGCCGGCGGGCTCGGGGAGCTCCCGCGGCAGCCAGCGGGCGCCCAGGCGGTCGAGCCGGGCCACCGGCACTTCGGTGGGGGCCTTGCGGCGCTCCATCGCCAGGGTGGCGCTGGTGCTGGCGCGGCCCATGATCTCGGCGATGGACATGCAGCGCAGGCGGTTCCAGTACCACCCGACCTGGTTAAGACTAGACATTGACTTCCTCACTTCCACTCAGCCGGCTGACGATCTGCCGGAACTTTCCGTTGCGCGTGCGCGGGATCTCGGCCACGCGCTCGATTCTGATGATGACCTGCTGACCAAGCCGCTCACGGGCACGCAGCAGCAGCGCGTGCTCGTCCCGCTGGCTGAATTCGGTGCCGGCGACGATGCGGATCACCACTTCGTCCAGGCGCTCCTGCACCACCTGGGCCTCGACGAGCCCGAAGAGCCCGGAGAAGATCCAGTCCAGCATCACCACGTGGCGTCCGTCGGGCGTGCGGATGGCGTCGTCCACCCGGCCCAGCACCCGCTCCACCACCCGGAAACTGCGCCCGCAGGGGCAGGCGAAATCCGGGTCGGCCAGCACCACCCGGTCATCCGCGCGATACCGCAGGAAGGGCATCAGGCGATTGCCGAAGCCGGTGGCGATGAGGTTGGAGGTGCCGTCGCCATTGGGCTCGAACTCCACGCAGCCGTAGTCCTCCATCACGTGATGGTGGCCGTGCTCGCAGGTGCCGATGGCGGCGACCCGCTCGAAGGCGCCGTACCAGTCGAAGACCTGACAGCCGAAGCGCTCGACGATGATGCGCCGCTCCTCGGCGCGCAGTGTTTCGGACGAGGTGACGATGCCGCGCAGCGACTTGCCACGGTAGTTGCGGTCGTGCTCCTCCAGCCAGCGGGCCAGGTAGCCCACCGATGAAGGATAGGCCTGGATCATCACCGGGTCGAACTGCTCCAGCGCCTCGATGTAACCCGCGCCGTTGCTCGGCGTGAGGTGGTAGGAGGACAGCATCAGGGTGTTGTCGGCCCGGTTCATCCGCCACAGCTTGCCGCCGGACTGATTGGGCGGCACCACCGGATCGCCGCGCAGCCAGGCCCGCCGCTCGCCCTTGTGAAAGCCGGCCCAGCGGGACTGGCGATCGATGAAGGCCTGCTCGAAGGCGATCGACGCCCGGTCACGCCAGCCGGCCATGGCCTGGCCGGTGGTGCCGCTGGTCGAACCCTTGAAGCGCAGCCACGGCCCGCCTTCGGCCACCATGCGCTCGCCCTCGGCGATCACCTCGTGCTTGGTGAGCACGGGGATCTCGGCCAGATCGGCAAGGCACTGCCAGCGCGTCGGGTCGATCCCCAGCCGGCCGAACAGCTCGCGGTAATACGGCACCCGGCGCCCGGCGTCGAGGGCCAGGGCGCGCATGGTCTCGAGCTGGAGGGCCTCCCACTCGGCGCGGGACAGCCACTGGCTGGCCTCGATGCGCTCGGTGATCCGGCGCAGTTCGCGCTGGTCGGTCACCAGGCCGCGCAGGCGGGTGGTCACCGCCAGCAGGTGTTCCTGCACGTCGGGCGAGACACGACGATAAAGCTTCGAATGACTGGATAGCATCGACCCGCTCAATCCTTTCCGCCGGACGCACGGTCGAGGCATCGCCAGGCGGACTCAACCATCGCCCGCACCCGTTCGATGCCATAGCTGTCGAGCACCCGCTCGCGCCCGGCCTCGCCCATCCGCCGTGCCAGCGCAGCGTCGGCCAGCAGCGGCTTGAGGGCCGTCACCAGCGAGGCCACGTCGTCCGGCTCCGCCAGCGTGCCGTTGTAGCCATCGGTCACCACCTGGGGAATCCCGCCCACGCGGGTTGCCACCACCGGCAGGCCGGCGGCCTGGGCTTCGAGCAGCGCCATCGGCACGCCTTCAAAACGTGACGGCAGCAAAAATATGCCGGCCCGGGCCAGCAGACGGGCCTTGGCCTCGCCCGCCACCCAGCCGGGCAGCTCGACCCGCTCGGCCACGCCAGCGGCCACCGCGGCTGCGCGCACCCGGGCCACATCGCCTTCGCCCGCGAGGATCACCCGCAGGTCGGGGCGCGTGCCAGCCAGCCGCGCCAGCGCGTCGATCAGCACGAACACGCCCTTGGCGTCTTCCAGCCGGCCCAGAAAGAGCAGCGTATGGGGCTCGCGGGGCACATCGGGCGGAAGCTGCACCGGCAGCACCGGGTTGGGCAGCACACGCACGTCCGGATGGCCGATGTGCTTGCGCAGCCATTCCGCCCAGCTTTCGGAGAGCACGAAGACCACCTCGGCGCCGCGCACGCTGCGGTTGATCCACGCCCGCTCCAGCGCCGAAGCACCCGCGTGGTAGCGATCGAAGGCGCCCCCGTGCAGATGAAAGATGTACGGTTTGCCGGCCAGCCGGGCCAGCGCCAGCAGCAGGCTCTTGCGGCGGAAGCTGGCGTTGGAGGCCGAGTGGGCGTGCACCGCCGCCACCCGGCCCAGGGCCAGCAGCAGGCAGAAACGCAGCAGCGCGCCGGTGAACACCACAAGCTTGGCGACGGCGCTGCCGTCGGCGTAGGTCGGCAGATGCAGCACCGGCCGGCGGCCGCCGAAACCCGCGTCCTGCCAGATCCGCATCACCGAGGCGATCCCGCCGCGGGACTGGATATCCGGCCCGAGCATCACCAGCATCGGCGCACCCTTCTCACGCATGGGTCACCTCTGCCTCGGCGCTGATGTGCTGGACGATGGTGCGCAGCTTGCCGTTGGCGGTGCGCGCCATGGACGACACCTCGCGCAGCTCGGCATCCACCATGCCGTGGAACTTGCTGTGGAAGAACTGCTGCAGCTCGCAGCAGGTCTCGCGGGTCAAGCCGCCCCCCGCCTGCAGGCGCACGATCAGGCGGCCGGGCTCGAACTGCTCGTACTGCACCGCGTCGATCCGCGCAAAGGCCGGCGGACGCAGGCCGCCCACCGAGGTCATGGGGATCGCCCGGCCGTCGCGGCCGTAGATGAAGTCAGAGTCGCGCCCCTCGATGCGTTCGAGCACCGCAAAACCCGGCAGATCGCGGTGTTCGGGGCCGGTGGACCACTGGGCGATGTCGCCGGTGCGGTAGCGGATGAAGGGCATCACCCGGTTGTCGAAGCCGGTGACGACGATCTCGCCGGAGACGCCCCGCTCGGTGATGACACAGCCTTCGTGGTCGATCAGCTCGACCTTGCCGTACAGCGGCCACACGAAATAACGCGGGTCGTCGGGCATCGAGGCAGCCATCACGGCGCGCTCCGAGTGGCCGTAATGCAGCAGCACCGGGCACGGGAACACGCGCCGGATGGTGTCGAGCATGAAGGGCTCGACGGTCTCGGAAAAGAGCTGCACGCCCCGCACGCGGCGGACGAAATCCGCGTGCTCGGGGTGCTTGTCCAGCCAGTTGGCAAACAGGTACACCGCCGACGGGTAGCCCTGGATGCCGCTCACCCGGTGGCGGAGCGCGGCCGCCACGTGGCCCGGCATCAGTTCATCGGTGAGGTGATTGGGGCTGATCGCCAGCATCCGCTTGATCGGGTCGTAGCTGTGGGTCACGCCCTCCTCCGCGCCGCGCACGTTGCGGCCGCGCAGGGACAGGATGGTGACGCGGCGGCGGTAGCCCAGGCGACGATTGAAGCTGTCGATGTACGCGGTCTCCTTGCAGCGGGTCAGGCCGCGTTCGAGTAGAAAGCGCAGGGGCTCGGACGAGGAGCCGCTGGTCTGCATCGGCAGGCCGGCGTCCGGCGGGCAGGCGGTGGAGCGGTAGGCCTGGGGATGGCGTTTCAGGTCGAGGCGCGTGGTCAACGGGAAGGCCGCCAGCCACGCCTCCACCGGCGCGCCGTCGCACAGCAGCGCGAGCACGCCAGCGTAGGCCGGCACGGTCTCGGCGGCCCAGCGCAGGGTGCGACGCAGGCGCTCGTCGGCCAGCAGCTTCAGCTTCTCGGGGCAGCGCAGCTGGGCCTCGGCGAGAAAACGCCGGTAGCCGGTGCCGTAGCGCATGGCCTTCGGCAGGCAGCCGTAAGCCAGCCCCAACGGGGTCTTGATCCACTGGGGGGCATCCAGGTACTTGCCCAGCCAGCGGTAGAGATGGTCCTCGACGCTCATGATCCTAGTTTCTTGCGGTGGTCTCCGCGGGCCGTTCGGTGAGGTGCTGGATCATCAGCCGGCGCTTGCCGCGGGCGGTGCGCTCGATGTGCGGCACCACCTGCAGCTCGGCTTCGACGAGGCCCAGCAGCTTGGTCCGGAAGTAGTCGTCGATCACCGCCAGCACGGCGGGATCGAGGGGTTCGGCCGATTGCAGGCGGACGGTGATCCGCCCCGGCTCGTGTTGTTCGTACTGGGTGGCTTCCACCTTCAGGAAGGCCGGCGGACGCAGCCCGCCCAGGGACGCCACCGGAATCCGGCGGCCGTCACGGGCCACGAAGTAGTCGTTGTTGCGGCCGTCGATGCGTTCGAGCACCGGATAGCCGGGCAGCGCCGGATGGGGCGCGCAGTCCGACCACATGGCGAGATCGCCGGTGCGGTAGCGGATGAAGGGCATCGCCTTGTTGTCGAAGCCGGTGGCCACCACCTCGCCCTGCACGCCGGGTTCGGTGATCGGCTGGCCGGCTTCGTCCACCAGCTCCACGTGGCCATACAGCGGCCACACGAAGTAGCGGTGGTCGTCGGGCATCGAGCCGGCCATCACCGAGCGCTCGGAGTGGCCGTAGTGCACCAGCACCGGGCAGCCGAAGACCTTCTCGATCAGCGCCACCATGCCTTCGTCGGCGGATTCGGAGAACAGCTGCACGCCCCGCACCGCCTGGGTGAAGCGCGGCACCGGGTTGAATTCCAGCCAGCGGGCCAGTTCATACACCGCCGACGAGTAGCCCTGGATGAAGCTCACCCCGTACTTGATGGCCGCGTCCACGTGGCCGGGCATGTAGGCGGCGTCCAGGTGGTTGGGGCTGATCCACAGCATCTGCTTGATCGGCTCGTAGCTGTGCAGCGGGCCGTTGTCGGCCGCCGCGCCGCGGATGTTGCGGCCACGCAGGGACAGCACCACGTCCTGCCGGGTCAGGCCGATGCGGCGGCTGAAGGCTTCGATGTAGGCCGATTCCTTGGAGCGGGTCACGCCCTTCTGCAGCGCAAACTTGAAGGGCTCGGCCACCGAGCCGCTGGTCTGCATGGGCAGGCGCTCGCCCTCGCCGCAGGCGGTGGAGAGATACGCCTCCGGGTTGCGCTTGTAGTCGAGCTTGGTCATCAGCGGGAAGAGCGCCAGCAGTTCGGAGAGCGGCATGTCGATGAGCAGCTGGGCGGCCAGGGCGGCGTAGGCCGGCACGGTCTGGATCGCCCACATCAACGTTTCGCGCAGGCGCGATTCGGACAGGCGCTGGATCTCGGCCGGGTCGGCCAGGCTCGCCTCGTCGCGGAAACGCGCGAAATCCTTGCCGTGGCGCCAGCGGTCGGGCAGCAGGCTGTAGAGGCGCCCGAGGGGTTCCTTCACCCACTGGGGGGCATCCATGTAGCGCTTGAGCCAGCGGTAGCCCCAGTCTTCAATCCCCATCCCGTGCCTCCCGTCTCAGCGCCGGACCCACTCGCGCGCAAACAGCGCAACGAAGGCCATGTCGTCGATGAAGTAACGGCGGAACATCCGCCGCGGCTCCTGCAGGAAGCGGTAGAACCACTCCAGGCCAGCGTTCTGCATCCACACCGGGGCGCGCTTGACGAGGCCCACCGCCACGTCGAAGGTGCCACCGACGCCCATCGCGAAGGGGATCTTCATCGCCGCCTGATAGCGGGCGAGGAAGGCCTCCTTCTTGGGCGAGCTGATCGCCACGAACAGGATGTCGGCGCGGGCCGCGGCGATCTGCTCGACCACCTGGGCTTCCTCTTCGGGCTTCCAGTAGCCGTTGCGGTAGCCGGCGATGGTGAGGCCGGGGTAACGGGCCGGATACAGCCGCGCGACACCGCTCACCACCTCTTCACGGGCGCCCAGCAGATAGACGCGCCAACCCTTCTTCGCGGCCTGGGCCATCAGCGCCTCGAACAGATCGACGCCGGTGACGCGCTCCTTGAGCGGCTTGCCGAGCAGGCGCGAAGCCCACACCACCGGCATGCCGTCGGCGTTGATGAGGTCGCAGTCATTGATGATCTGACGCAATGCGGGGTCGCGGCTGGCCTTGACGATCTTGTCGACGTTGACCACCACATGCTGGTGCGGCGTGCCGGCATGGATGAAGCCCTCGACGACGCCGAGGGTCTCTTCCATGTTCAGGTTGTCCACCTTGCATCCCATCAAATCAATTCTCATTGCGCTGTTTTCCCGTCGGAATTATCCCGGCCACCATCGCTGCGACCCGTGGCGGAGGGCACGGGGCGCGTGCCGCGTACCGCCGCAAAGCGTGACCGTCTTGTCAGAAAGTCGAAAACAGTGAGCCCCGGCGCGTGGCTGAGGGTGTGCACGCAGGCAATCCCCGGCTTCCAGCCCGGCTCGATCCGCTGTTCGGTGTGTTCGATGTACTCGGTGGGAGTGAGCCGCTCGATGCGCCGCAGGCTCAGCGCGTGGCCGTATTCCGGCACGCATTCCTGGGCCGGCCGCAGCAGCTTGCCGTCACGGATGAAGAGCGGCCCGGCCGGGCGGGCGAAGCGCGCATCGGCCACCACCGGGTTGGCGGCGTGGGGTTGCCACGGGCCCAGGGGGTTGTCGGCGTAGTAGGCGTGCAGCTCGTCGTGCTTGTCGGCGCCCGGCTCGGTGACGTTGCCGAGCATCCACCAGCGGCCTTCGTGCTCGAACAGCGTGGCGTCCACCATGTCGATGCCGGTCATGATGTCGGCGACCTTCTCCCAGTGGTCGGGCAGGTTCACCGAGCGGTAGAGCTCCACGCTGCGGTTGGCGCCGCTCTCGGGCACCATCCACAGCTGGCCTTCCCATTCGAACAGGAAGGGGTAGGAGAGGTGCCACGGACGCACCATCACCGACACCGGCTCGGCCCAGCTGCCGTCCGCCTGCACGCGCATGGCCTTGAGGGTGCCGCGGCCTTCCCGGTAGATCACCTCCTCGATGAACACCCACCAGCCGCCGCCCTCCGCCGGCCACACCATCGGGTCGGCCCAGAAACGGTCTGCGGGCGGATGGATCAGGGTCGCGCGGGCCGGGTCGAGGCACAGCGCGTCCTCGAACACCAGCGCCAGCCCCCACTGGTCGCGGCTCAGGGCCTTCGACGCCGAGCGCGACACGGTGCGCCGCACCAGGGTGGCAAAGCGCTGGGCCGCAGGGCTACCCGGAAAGGCATCCACGCCGCCGGCCGGCACTTCGGGCAGCGGCGCCACGGCGCCCTCCGCCGTCAGGCGCACCAGCGCCCGACGCACCATGCCCATACCCTTGGCGATGGCACGACGGCGGTTGCGGCGGATCGAGAAGGTGCACGAAGCCCCCAGCGAGGTGTCGATCACCGCGCCGCCGGGGATGGTTTCGAGCTGGATCACCGTGCTGTCGGCGCCCTCCACCACCGGATCGGCGCCCGCCAGCGGGGTGACCGCCGGGCGGCCGGAGAGCATCAGCGCCCAGTGATGGGTCGGGCTGACGGCCATCGGCATCGGCGCGGTGCGCAGGTCGAGCAGCACGTCACAGCCCCGGGTGGCGAGCCAGGCGTCGGCGGGCTCGGCGGTCGGCGCGATCCACTCGGCCACGCCGGCCGGGGTCGGCAGCTCCGCCAGACGCAGCGGCGAGGCACCCCGGTCGAAGACCATCTCGTCGACCCGGTCGGCCCAGTCGGCGGCCGGCAGCGGCGACGCATCGCGCAGCAGCGCAACGAGACGCACATCGGGCAGGTCGAGGCAGTCGCCCACCAGACGGACAACCCAGCTGGGCACCGGCCCGGCCGGGAGGAAAACAGCGAGGCGCACGGTCATCGCGGCCTCCGAACGCGGCAAGTTCATGCAAAAACCTCCGGCGCGCGGCGCAACACGGCCCGGCGCAATAACAGGTTGCGCGACAGGGTCGCGCCCAGAAGAACGGCAAACAGACACAGCACCGCATCCACCCCCGGCGGTGCAACGAGCATCACCAGCCCGCAGGCGGCGACGAAGATCACCAGCGAGAGCACATTCACCCGCAGCGGCAGGCGGGTTTCCTCGACGGTCTGGAGATAATTGGCTTCCGGCAGCACCAGCTGGCCCACGTAGAAGCTGGCGAGCTGGAGCACGAAGATCGCGGTGGCGCCGGCCAGGGCAAAATCGGGCCGCTGGCCCCACCACGCCAGGCCGCACCAGGCCAGCACGGCCAGCACGCTGAGGGCGGTGTTCACGCGGATCAGGTCGTGGCGCAGGGTGTCGAGGGTCGCCCGCACCTCGCGATGCCCGGCCTGACGCACCACCCTGGCCAGCGCCGGCAGCGCGTTGAAGCTGAGGGCGCGCGGAAACAGCAGCAGCACGCTGGTCAGGCTGCCGATCAGCGCCACCAGCCCGCCGTAGCCCTCGCCCGCCACCCGCACGGTGAAGGGCACGAGGATCATCGACATGCCGGCGCTGACGAAATTGAGCGCCGCCTGCTCGGCCGAGGTGCGGGCACTGCCGGCGGGCAGCGCGGCGGCTTCGTGCCCCCGGTGGCGCATCAGGTGGACCAGGCCGGCGAGGCCCAGCAGCGCAGTGGGCACCGCCAGCGCGGCGTAAGGCATCCAGCGGTGACGCCCGCCATCCACCACGATGCCGGCAGTGAGCAGCACCACCAGCAGGGTTTCCAGCACCAGCAGCGGGCGGTAGCACGTCAGCGCCAGACCGTAGTGGCGGGCCACGGTGTAGGCCGTCCAGCCGGCCAGCAGCAGCGCCGTCCAGCCCGGCTCGAACAGCCAGCCGCCCCACGCCAGCAGCGGCAAGGGCAGGCAGGCGAGCACGGTGAACACCACCGCGCCCCGGGCGAGCCCCAGCATCACCGGCGCGGAACGGCCCTCGCCCGCCACCGGCACCCGCGCCAGCACCAGCGCCGACCAGCCCACCGCCGAAAAGAGGCCCAGCATCATGGCGATCGACAGATCGTTGGCGAAGCGCCCCAGCGCCTCGGTGCCGCACACCGCCTGCACCAGCGCAAAGTGGAGCAGGCGCTGGCCGCCGGGCGCCGCGGTCACCGCCAGCACCTCGCCACGACGCAGGAGGGCCGCCATCGAAAGGCTCATCGCGCGCCCTCCCCGCTGATCCGCTGCCATGCGGCGGTCGCCGCCACCAGCGCCAGGGGCATCAGCAGGCTGGCCTGAGGACGGAACATGATCCCGTTGCTGAACGCCGTGGACGCCCCCAGCGCCGCCAGCAGCGGCAGCGCCACCCCCGGCGGAAAGGCCGCGGCCCACACCGCCAGGATCGCCAGGACCATCCCCAGCCCCAGCACGCCCTGCTGGTTGAGCAGGCGGATGAAGTCGTTGTGGGAATCCTTCGCGCTCCACCACCACACTTCGGACACGATCCAGTCCGAACCCTCGCCATGGCCGAACATCCATTCCAGCAGCGTGCTGTTGGCGAGGATGTCGATCTTCTGCAGCCACATGGAGAAGCGGCCGGACGTCACCTCGACCAGCTCGTCCCACGACGGCAGGTGGATCAGCCCGAACAGCAGCGGCACGAAGGCCAGCGTCAGCAGGCCGGCAAAGCCGACGAACATCACCACCGGCGCCATCCGCATGCGCTGCAGCATCACCACCGCGCCAAAGGCGACCGCCGCCACCATCGAGGTACGCACGCCCCAGCCGTAGAACACCAGCAGCAGCGAGAACAGCAGCTGCGCGATGAACAGCCGGCGGCTCAGGTGCCCGGCTTCGAACAGGAACAGCGACAACGCCGCGCACACCACCACCAGATACGAGCTGGTGTGCAGCGAGGCAAAGTAAACCGGCCAGAACGGCTCGCCACCTCGGTTGAGGGAGGGCGGCATCACGACGAGCGCAAACACCACCATCACCCAGATCAGCACCAGGGTGATCTGCATCAGGCGGATCACCAGCGCCGTCTCCCGCTCGTAGAGCCGCAGCAGCAGCACCGACAACAGCGGCGGCGTGACGATCTTGAAGTACTCGAAGACCGCCGTCGAAAAGTTGAGCCCGGTCAGCGCCTCGGTCGTCAGGAAGGACGCGAGGCCAATCGGCACCGCCACGAGGATCAGCGGTGCGCGCTGGAGGATGGCGTCGGCGTAGGTGCCGATGCCGGCGAACATCACCCCCAGCAACATGGCGTCGGCCAGCCGGTTGTAGATGGATTCGCCTTCCGCATCGATCACCGGCTGGGTCAGCATCACCGCCACCGCCAGCTTCAGCCACAGGGTGGCGAAGAGCGCCCAGGCAAAGCCCTGCGCCACCCGCTTCTCAAAGGGGGTGGCGAGGCTGACGGGCGCCGTGGCGGAGAGGGCGAAGGCCATCAGAAATCGAGCAGCACGCCGCCGATCACCACCACGCCGGCGTCCCGCAGGCCGGCCGAGAGCGCCGCCACCCGCTTGTGGGCCGAGGCGTGGCGACGGGCCACGATGATCGCGCTGCCACAGGTGGCGGCGACGAGCTGGGCGTCGGCGCCCACTTCGTCGGCCGGGGTATCCACCAGCGTCATCTCGAAGGTTTCCCGGGCCACCGCAATCTGCGCGCCGAAGGCCGGACGGGCCAGCAGCTCCTGCGGGTTGGGCGGCACGATGCCGGCCTGCAGCACCGACAGGTGATCGAAGCGCGAGTGGGGCTGGATGGCGCCGCCCTTGTCGCCCCGCTCGGCCAGCCGCGAGGCCAGGCCGCCGGCCGGCGGCAGGCGGAACAGGGTCTGCTGGCGCGGGTTGCGCAGGTCGCCATCGACCAGCAGGGTGCGTTCGCCCAGCTGGGAGAACACCACCGCCAGATTGGCCGCCAGCCAGCTGCGCCCTTCACCGCGCACCGGCCCGACGATGGCGACGGTGCGCAGCATCGGGTTGGCCATGCGCCGCAGCACCAGCTGGCTGCGCAGCTTGCGCAGGGCTTCAACGCGGGGCGAGGTGGGCTCGAAGGCAGCCACCAGCTCCGGGTCGGCGCCCTGGTCGCCAGCGGAGAGCACCGGGTAGTCGAACTGCCGCGACAGGGCGGCGTGCACGTCGGCCTGGGTCACCAGCCCGAGCTCGATGGCCGCCGCGCCGAAGGGAATCCCCCGCTCCCGCTGACGGGCCGTGACACGGGCCACCGCGTCGGCCGACAGGCGGCCGGTGGACACGAGGATTTCACCCAGATTGGGGAAGGCGACCGGAGGTTTTTCGAAGGCAGACACGTGGGAATGACCGGAAAAGGATTTCATGTCCATGGATGGTCCTCAGGCCCGCCGCAGGGCAAGGCGCAGGCGCGAGCCCTCGTTTGCAGCGTCCGGCAGGCGGGGGATCTCGGCCAGCAGCGGCGCGCCGATGGCGTCGTCCAGATCTGCTGCACTACGGATGCGGCGGTCGAACAGCTCGCGCACGATGCTCACCGCCATGGCCAGCAGCGCGCCGATGACGATCGCCAGACCCAGGTTGAGCAGCAGCTTGGGGCTGGCCGCTTCGGTGGGCGGCACCGCCACCGATAGCACGGCCACATTGCCCTGGCGCGACTTGCTCTCGAGGCTGGTCTGGGTCAGGCGGGCCATCACCAGGTCGTAGGCCTTCTGGGCGCTATCGACCTCGCGCTGCAGCACGCCCATCTCGTCACGCTGCTGCTTGAGCTGCAGCACGCGCTGCTTCTGGGCTTCGAGGCGGCTCTTGACGTCGCCTTCGCGGGCCTGGTTGATGCGGGTGTTGGTGCCCACCACCGCGGCCACGTTGCCGGATTCGGCACGCAGGCGGGCGCGCAGGGATTCCACCTCACCCTTCACGCGCTGGTACTGGGGATGGTTCTCGCCGAGGTAGCCGGAGAGCTCGGAGAGCTTGGCTTCCTGCCGGGCCAGATCCACCTTGAGGGCCTGGACCAGCGGGCTGGCGGTGACTTCGTTGGCGCTGCCGCCCTGGCGCTGGCGCGACGTGGTTTCGGTGCTCTGGGCCTGGATGGCCGTGTATTGGGTGGAGAGCTCGGTGAGGCGCGCGCTCTCCAGATCGAGCTTCTCGTCGCCCACCAGGCCGTGGCTGCGCTGGAACTCCGACAGGCGGGCCTGGGCGGTTTCCAGGTTGGCGCGCAGGGCCTTGGTGTGCTCGTCGAACCACGCGGCCGACTGCTTGGCCGGCTCGATCTTCAGCTCCAGATCGGTCTCCACGTAGGCCTTGGCCAGCGCGTTGGCGTAGTCGGCGGCAAACTTCGGATCATCGCCGGTGAAGGTGACGGTCAGCACGTTGCTCTCGTGGGACGGGCTCACCTTGACGAACTTCTTCAGGCGGCCGGCGATCCAGCGGTCGGCATCGCCCTGCCCGCCCGAGGCCTTCTGCCACTTTTCGGCCCAGCGCGGCATCTGCGCCACCTTGAGGGCCGCCACCGCCTTGGCGCCAACCCGCTCGCTGGCCATGATGTCGGCCTGGGTGGCCAGGAAGCCCGGCGTCGAGCCACCGCTGCCCGGATGCACCACCAGCGGGTCGCCCCCGCGCGCCTCGACCACCACTTCGGACGAAGCCACGTACTGGCGCGGCAGCACGAGGCTCACCACCAGGGCCAGCAGCACCACGCTGCCCCACACCATGAAGAGTTCCCTGCGCCGGGCCCGGAGTACCGCCAGGAGTTGAGTGATGCCCATGTCGGCGTCCGATCAGAAGAGGGCCTCGCGGACGACGATCACGTCATCCGCCTGCACCAGGTCGTTGAGTTGGGGAGTGAGCACGCGCACTGCGCCGTCCTGGCTGCGGCGGTGGATGCGCACGCCGCGCTCGGTGCCCCGCTGGCTGAGGCCGCCGCCCATGGCGAGGGCCTGCAGCACGGTCATCTGGCGCTCGATGCGGTAGGCGCCGGAGCGCTGCACCTCGCCATACACGTACACCTGCGGGGCGCGATGCACGTAGAGGGTGTCGCCGGCCATCACCGGCAGGTCCTTCTCCGGCGTCCAGGTTACGAAGAGCTCGGTCACGTCGATCTCGGCGCGAACCCGGCGGCCGCTGCGCATGCCGGTGAGGATCACCTTGTCGGCGCCCTGGGGCGCCATGCCGCCGGCCAGGGCCAGGGCGTCGGTGACCTTCATCGCGGTGCTCTCGAGCGGGTAGCGGCCGGGCCGGGCCACCTGGCCGAGCACCGCCACCTGGGCGCCGCGCACCTGCTGGAGCACCACCGTGACCTGGGGCTGGAGCACGAAGCCGCCCTTCTTCAGGCCGTCGGCAATCGCCTTCTCGGCGCCTGCCACGCTCAGCCCGCCCACCTGCACGTTGCCCACCAGCGGGTAGCTGATCGAGCCGGTTTCGGAGACGCGGGTCTCGAGGCTGAGATCCGGGTTCTGGAAGACCGAGATCTTCAGCCCGTCCCCCGGCCCGAGGCGATATTCCTGGGCGGCCGGTTCCTGCCCGGTGGCCTCCCGCGCATGGGCCGGCACCAGCCCGGCAACGAGCGCGAGCCCGGTCACCAGCGCACCCAGCGCCGCCCTGCCGCGCTTCCAACCTGTCGTCAAAACACCCACTGCAAGCTCCCCGCCAATGTCCAATAGTTGAAACTCTGTGCCGCCTCGGTCGAATTGCGCCGTTCCCGCGTCAGCGAGGTGATCCAGCGCGTGCGCGGCGTCAGCTGCCAGGTGCCGGCCACCGCGGCCAGCACACCCTTGTCTTCCCGCTGGGAGGCAGTGCTCACCCCGAAACCCGGGTCGCCCCGGTACTGGGCGTCGCGCCATTCCAGGCGGCTGTCCACCCGCAGCTTCGGCGAGTACTCCCAGACCGCCCCAAACCGCAGGCCCTTCACGGCCACGTAGTTCGAGACGAAGTCCTGGGCCGGCTCCACGTCGTGCCGCAGCGTGGTGCTGATCAGCGTGCGTGGCGTCACCCGCCACTCGAAGCCGACGCTCCCGTTGTGGCCCGTGTAGTTGTTCTGCGGAAAGCGCTGGTAGCTGCGGCTCACTGTGCCCAGCCGGGCCAGCAGGCGCGTTCCGCTTCGCAGCGGCAGCGTCGCCTCCGCAAAGAATTCGTCCTGCTCGAAGCGCGATTCGCTCAGACCGGTGACCGTCACCGGCGCGTTGGGGTATTGGCCCTGGGCACGCCGACGGGTCACCGCCACCACCGCCCCCGACGCCGGCGCGTAGCGCAGCACAGCGTCAAAACCGGCAAAATCGATTTCATTGCTGGGCCGCGAGCCATCCGGATAACGCCGGCTGCCCTGCCCCACCTGCGCGCCGACAAACCAGTCCGGCGCCACCTGATAAAACCCGCCGGCCGTGAACTGCCGCGTCACACCCAGGCTGCGCTGCTGCTGGCGGTAGTAGGCAAAGTCGTCGGTCGCCTCGCGCTGTTCGGCAGACAGCTCGCCCTTCCAGTCCGGCCCTGCCGTCCAGCGCCAGCGGCCCACGAGGCTGTTGGCGTTGTTGTCCAGAAAACCGAACTCCCGGTAACGCGACACCGCCAGCTCGTAATCGAGGGTGAACTGCTGCCCGGCGTAGTACTTCTCCAGGCCCAGGCCCAGCTTGGTGGTGCTGTTCCAGTCGCCCATCCCCTTCAGGCCGGCTGCCGTGGCCGCCGCAGCACCGGAGAGTCGAAACAGGTTGCTGTCGTAGGTGAGGGTTTCGCTGACGCTGATCCGCGAGCCGATGCCCTTGCCCAGCGGCAGGTCGATGGGGTCGCTACCCCGGTCTTCGGCCGCCACCTTGGCCGAATCGTCGGACAGCGCCCGGCTCAGCTCCAGATACGGCGGGTCCAGCTCGTCGCTCTCGAAAAGCGGCCCCGGCCTGCGCGGTTCGCCCAGCATGGTCGAAACGTGGAGGGCCACGCCTTCGCTACCAAAAGCGGGCAGACCTGCCCCGATCAGCAGCAAAACACCCCCGACACGAACACCAAAATCACGCAAATCCGCACCCCGATTAGCAAGTTGCAGCATCTTGAGGGAGAAGCGGACGAAATCAAGCCAAATTTTACGCATTTTGCAAAAGCACCGGCGTTCTGCACAGTTTTTTGCAAACAAATTCACATATCCAATAAATTTGACATTAACAATATCGAACTTGCAGTACATTCCGCATCGACCAGACAACCATCGGGATACAACAGTCCGCCATGCAGGCCGCCATCGAACGACAGGCGCCGGGGATCAAGCCCCACCTGTCCCTGATCTCCATCTTCGAGGCCCTTCTCGACCCCATCGCCTTCTCCGGCAGCCTGCTGGGGGTGGCGAACTGGTTTGGCGTGGGCGGGCAGCCTGCCTACGCGGTGCTGGCGATCACGGTGTTCCTGCTGGCCCAGCCGATGCCGATGCACATCGACAGCGGCCTCAAGGCGCTGTACCGGGGAAGCTGGCTGAAGGGGGTCGCGCTGTTCGGCATCCTCACCCTGATCGGACTGATGACGGGCTTTGGCAGCGCCTACGCGCCAGAGGTACTGCTGGTGTGGTTCGTGGTCGGGCCGGCGACGGCCGCCCTCGCCCGCCATGCCGCCCACACCTTCACGCCGATGGTCATGGCCCACGCGGGCTACCGCCAGCGGGCGGTGATCGTGGGCGCCAGCCACGCCGGCCTGGCCGTGGCCGACCGTCTCGAACGCTCCCGCCGCGCCGGCAAGCGCCTGCTCGGCTTCTTTGACGACCGCCATTCGAGCCGCCACGCCCGCGCCGGCATCCACCATCTGGGCAAGATCAAGGATCTGGTGGATTACGTGCGCGACAACGACGTGGACGTGATCTACATCGCCCTGCCCATGAGCAGCCAGCCGCGCATCCTCCAGTTGCTGGACGAGCTGCGCGACACCACGGTGTCGATCTATTTCGTGCCGGATTTCTTCATGACCGACCTGATCCAGGCGCGCATGGACGACCTGGGCGGCCTGCCCGTGGTGGCGGTGTGCGAATCACCGTTCACCGGCGTCAATGGCCTCTTCAAGCAGGCTTTCGATTTCGTGCTGGCGGCGGCCATCCTGGTGATGATCTCGCCGCTGCTGGTGGCCATCGCCATCGCGGTGAAGGCCACTTCGCCGGGCCCGGTGCTGTTCCGCCAGTACCGTTACGGCCTCGACGGGGAGCGCATCCTGGTCTACAAGTTCCGCTCCATGAGCGTCTGCGAGAACGGCGACACCATCACCCAGGCCCGGGTGGGCGACAGCCGGGTGACGCCCCTGGGCGCCTTCCTGCGGCGCACCTCGCTCGACGAGCTGCCCCAGTTCATCAACGTGCTCCAGGGCCGCATGAGCGTCGTCGGCCCGCGCCCCCACGCGGTGGCCCACAACGAGACCTACCGCAAGCTCATCAAGGGCTACATGATCCGCCACAAGGTGCGCCCGGGCATCACCGGCTGGGCCCAGGTGAACGGCTGCCGCGGCGAGACCGAGACGCTGGACAAGATGAAACGGCGCATCGACTTCGACCTGGAATACCTGCGCAACTGGTCCTTCCTGCTCGACCTGCGCATCATCCTGCGCACCGTCGGCCTGATCCGGAAAGACCCGAACGCCTACTGAGGCCGACCTGAAAATGCGAAAACGCAGCCTGACGAGGGCTGCGTTTTTTGCTTCAGGGGGCCGAAAAGCCATCCCTCTGCAGCGTGAACCGTAGGTCAATGAGATGGACTCCTCCCTCCTGAAACGGCTTCGATGAGCCAGACTG
>NZ_CALAYQ010000118.1:0-37645 GCF_937894855.1 uncultured Zoogloea sp. | reverse complement strand
TCACCGTCACCGGCGCCACCGTCGACCCGACCAAGGGCACCGTCACCGTCAATCCGGACGGCACCCTCACGTTCAACCCGGCTGCCAACGTCAATGGCCCGGTGACCGTCACCTACACCATCTCCGATGGTCACGGCGGCACCACCACCGGCACCGCCACCGTCAATGTCGCGCCCCAGCCCGACAACGCCGTACTCGGCTCCGGCACCGGCACCGTCAAGGAAGACACGCCCACGCAGGCCACCGCGACCGGCACCCTGAGCATCGTCGACCCCGACGCCGGCCAGGCCGCCTTCCAGCCCCAGACCAACACCGCCGGCACCTACGGCAGCTTCAGCGTCGCCGCCACCGGCGCCTGGACTTACGCCATCGACAACACCAAGCCCGTCGTCCAGGCCCTGAAGGAAGGCGAGACCAAGACCGAAACCTTCACCGTCCAGAGCATCGACGGCACGACCACCACGGTCACCATCACCGTCGTCGGCACCAACGACGGTCCGGTCGCCAACCCCGACACCGCCAGCACCAACGAAGACGTGCCGGTCACCTTCGCCGTCCTCGGCAATGACTCGGACCCTGACGGCGACACCCTCACCGTCACCGGCGCCACCGTCGACCCGACCAAGGGCACCGTCACCGTCAATCCCGACGGCACCCTCACCTTCACCCCGGCGGCCAACGTCAATGGCCCGGTGACCATCACCTACACCATCACCGACGGCCACGGCGGCACCACCACGACCACCGCCACGGTGAACATCGCCCCGATTGCCGATCCGGCGATCCTTGGCAGCGGTACGGGCACCGTCAAGGAAGACACGCCCGCGCAGACCACCGCCTCCGGCACCCTCAGCATCGTCGACCCCGACGCCGGCCAAGCCGCCTTCCAGCCCCAGACCAACACCGCCGGCACCTACGGCAGCTTCAGCGTCGCCGCCACCGGCGCCTGGACTTACGCCATCGACAACACCAAGCCCGTCGTCCAGGCCCTGAAGGAAGGTGAGTCCAAGACCGAAACCTTCACCGTCCAGAGCATCGACGGCACGACCACCACCGTCACCATCAACGTCGTCGGCACCAACGACGGCCCGGTCGCCAATCCTGACACCGCCGCAACCAACGAAGACACCCCGGTCACCTTCGCCGTCCTCGGTAACGACTCTGACCCGGATGGCGACACCGTCACCGTCACCGGCGCCACCGTCGACCCGACCAAGGGCACCGTCACCGTCAACCCGGACGGCACCCTCACCTTCACCCCGGCGACCAACGTCAGTGGCCAGGTGGTCATCAGCTACACCATCAGCGACGGCCACGGCGGCACCAGCACCTCCACTGCCACCATCGTCGTGGCGCCGGTCAATGACGCCCCGGTTGCAGTGGCCGACACCAACACCACCACCGAAGACACGCCGATCACCAGCACCGCGCCGGGCGTGCTCGCCAACGACACCGACCCGGACAGCCCGACGCTCACCGTCACCGGCGCCCTCGTCGGCACCACGGGCACCTTCAGCGCGGTCAGCGGCGCCGGCCTCACCCTGGCCGGCACCTACGGCACCCTGGTGATCCACACCGACGGCAGCTACACCTACACCCCGGGTGCTGCGGCTCAGGCCCTCAACACCGGCACCACGGTGCAGGACGTCTTCAGCTACCGGGCCAGCGACGGCGCGCTCACCAGCACCGCCACGCTCACCATCAACGTCACCGGCGCCAACGACGCAGCCCAGATCAACGGGCCGCTCGCCGGCTCCGTCAAGGAAGACACCGCTGGCCAGCTGGTCGCCAGCAACTCCCTGTTCGTGACCGACGTGGATAACCCGGCCGCCTTCAACCCGGCCACCGTCACCGGCACCTACGGCACCTTCAGCATCAACGCCGCGGGCGACTGGACCTACACCCTCAACAACAGCGCCGCCAATGTGCAGGCCCTGAAGGAAGGCGACACCCGCGTCGAAACCTTCACCGTCAGCACGGTGGATGGCACCACCCGCGCCATCACCATCGACGTGCTCGGCACCAACGAGCGTCCCACCGTCACCGCCGCCAGCGCCACCGGCAGCGAAGATCCGGCCGCGCCGATCGCCATCAGCCTTGGCGGCGCCGACGTGGATGGCACCGTCACCCAGCTGACCATCGCCGACCTGCCCGCCCACGGCACCCTGTACCGCGACGCGGCCATGACCCAGCCGATCGCAGCCGGCGCCACCCTCAGCGGCGCCACCGGCACCGTCTACTTCAAGCCCGACGCCAACTGGAACGGCAACACCAGCTTCCACTACACCGCCACCGACAACAACGGCGGCGTCTCCACCCAGGGCACGGCCAGCATCGGCGTCACCGCGGTGAACGACGCCCCGGTTGCCGCCAACGACGTGGGCAGCGTGCTTGAAGACGGCACCCTCACCGTGACCGCCGCCAACGGCCTCATCACCAGCACCGCCAACCCCGCCGGCACCGACACCGACGTGGATAGCGCCAGCCTCACCGTCACCCAGATCCGCACCGGCGCCGAAGCCGCCACGGGCACCGCCGGCACCATCGGCACCGCGCTGGCCGGCACCTACGGCACCCTCACGCTGCAGGGTGACGGCAGCTACGTCTATATCGCCAACAAGGCCGCGGCCCTGGCCGCCGGTGTCACCGCCACCGACGTCTTCACCTACCGCGTGAGCGACGGCAGCCTCAGCGACACCGCCGAACTGCGCATCACCGTCACCGGCACCAACGACACCCCGGTCACCGTCGGCACCCTGCCCAACGTCAGCGGCGTGGATGCAAGCGGCGTCAGCATCCCCACCGCCAGCGGCTTCAGCGATCCGGATAGCGGCGACGTGCTGCACTACACCGCCACCAACCTGCCGGCCGGCCTCACCATCGACCCGAACACCGGCAACATCACCGGCACCCTCGGCGCCGGCGCCTCCCAAGGTGGCCCGTACAGCATCGTCGTCACCGCCACCGACGGCAGCGGCGCGAGCGTCAGCCAGACCTTCCAGCTCACCGTCACCAACCCGGCCCCGACGGCCGTGGCCGACACCCTCGCCGTCTCCGAAAACCTCAGCGCCGGCGGCAACGTCGTCACCGGCGTCGGCATCGGCGGCGACCGGGCTGACAGCGACCCGGACGGCGACACCCTCACCGTCACCCGCATCGGCACCGGCACGGCAACCCCGGCCACCGCGGTCACCGCCGCCGGCACCAGCGTCGTCGGCGCCCACGGCACCCTGGTGATCCACACCGACGGCAGCTACACCTACACCGCCACCGACAACACCCTGCAGGCCGGCGAGCACGCCACCGACGTCTTCAGCTACACCGTCTCCGACGGCCAGGGCGGCACCGCCACTACCACGCTCACCGTCGACGTCACCGGCACCAACGACGCCCCGGTGATCGGCGGCACGGCCCTGGGCAACGTCACCGAAGACGGCACCCAGACCGCCAGCGGCACGCTGACCATCACCGACGCCGACGCAGGCCAGTCCGGCTTCGTCGCCAAGTCCATCGGCGGCACCTACGGCTCGCTCACCATCGACGCCAGCGGCAACTGGACTTACACCCTCAACAACGGCGCCGCCAACGTGCAGGGCCTCAAGCAAGGCCAGCAGGTGGTCGACCGCATCAACGTCACCACCCTCGACGGCACTACCCGCGAGATCGCCATCACCGTCACCGGCACCAACGACGCCCCGGTGGTCGGCACCGGCACCGCCACGGTCTCGGAAGAAGGCCTCACCAACGGCGCGTCCGACAACTTTGGCACCAGCGACACCACCAACCTCACCACCGCCGGCGGTGTCATCAGCGTCAGCGATGTGGACGGCAACACCCTCACCGCCACGCTCACCCCGCCGCCGGTCGACCTCACCTCCGGTGGCATGTCGATCAGTTGGACGGGCGCCGGCACCGGCACGCTCATCGGCTCCGCCGGCGGCGTCGAGATCATCCGCGCCACCATCGCCGCCGACGGCACCTACACCGTCAAGCTCTCCGGCCCGGTGGACCACCCCGACAAGACCACCGAAGACGTCCGCACCATCAACTTCGGCGTGAATGTCAGCGACGGCGTCACCACCACCACCAGCACCCTGACGGTCAACGTCGAAGACGATGCTCCCATCGCCTCCGCCGCCACCCAGGCCATCGCCGTGGCCCCGGCCGACACCAACCTGCTGATCATGCTCGACACCTCGGCGAGCATGACCCTCAAGGACGGCGTCGGCGGCACCACCCGCCTGTCCAGCGCCATCAGCGCCCTCAACACCCTGCTCGACAGCTACGACAGCTTCGGCGAAGTGCGCGTCCGCCTGGTGACCTTCAACAGCTCCGCCCGGGAAATCGGCTCCACCTGGTTCACCGTGGCCGAGGCCAAGGCCCAGCTCGCCAAGATCACCGCCACCGGCGGCACCAACTACGACTCCGCCATCGCCGCCGGCGAAGCCGCCTTCACCACCGCGGGCAAGCTCGCCTCCGGGCAGAACATCGCCTACTTCCTGTCCGACGGCCAGCCCAACCTGGGCACCGAAATCGGCACCACCGACGAAACCGGCTGGAAGAGCTACCTGCAGACCAACCAGATCACCAGCTTCGCGCTGGGCATGGGCGTCGCCGCGATCCAGTCCTACCTCGACCCGATCGCCTACAACGGCGTCACCAGGACCAACCTCGACGGCCAGGTGATCAGCGACTTCAACCAGCTCTCCAGCGCCCTGCAGGCCACCGTGCCCACGCCGGCTGCCGGCGAGATCCTCTCGGGCGGCCTGCTGGGCGGCACCAGCGCCTTCGGAGCCGATGGCGGCCACATCCAGTCGATCACCGTCGATGGCGTCACCTACACCTACAACGACTCCGCCTCCGGCAGCATCACCGTCACCGGCGGCACCAGCCACGGCACGTTTAACACCGCCACCCAGCAGCTTTCCGTCACCACCGCCGCCGGCGGCACCCTGGTGGTGAACATGAGCAGCGGCAGCTACACCTACACCCCGATCGCCACCGTCAGCGCCATCATCCACGACGGCTTCGGGTTCACGCTGATCGACAAGGACGGCGACACCGCCGCCTCGACGGTCGATTTCAACATCAGCCGCTCGGCCGAAAACGTGCTCACGGCCACCGCCACCACCTCGGCGATCGCGACCGGCAACCTCGGCCTCACCGGCGAGTTCTACGGCTACAACGACACCACCAGCAGCACCAACACCCGTGTCCATGCCGACGACACCCGCTACGGCAACCTCGACCACATCTCCGACATGGTCGGCATCATCGACGGGCGCAGTGGTCAGACCATCGTCGGCACCTACAACGCCGCCACCGCCGCCGGCGCGGACGCCACCTTCAGCGCCGACAAGCTGGACTACGGTTTCGGCTACACCACCGGCATCACCACCGCCGGCGCGGTCAATGGCAACCTGGGCAACAACCCGACGCAGCCTGGCAGCAACCTGGCGATCAACTCCGGCGCGCTGTACAACTTCCTGCGCGGCGGCACCACCGGCGCCGACACCACCGAGCTCAAGACCACCACCGGCATCGGCTACACCACCGACTCCGGCCTGCGCATGGTCGGCCTGGTCAACCTGGATGGCGGCAGCTACGACATCCGCGTGACCGCCGACGACGGCTTCCGCCTCAACATCGCCGGCAAGACGGTGGCCATGTTCGACGACATCCAGTCGCCCACCACCCGCGTGTACAGCGGCGTGTCCCTGGCCAGCGGCCTGCAGCCCATCGAGCTGCTGTACTGGGAACAGGGCGGCAACGCCCGTCTGCGCGTCGAGGTCAAGCTCTCCAGCGAAGCCGACACCGCCTACAAGACCCTGGGTACCGACGACTTCGCACTGTTCACCCCGACCAGCGCACCCACCCTGTCGGCACTCCAGGACATCATTGAGGATCCCAGCCAGAACGGCCGCTGGCTCGTTCGCACCGGCGCCCAGCTCGACGGCTCCACCGGCAACGACGACATCACCGGCACCGACGGCCGCGACATCCTCACCGGCGGCGCCGGCAACGACATCATCCGCGGTGGCGCCGGCGCCGATCTCATTGGCGGCGGCAGCGGCAACGACACCCTCACCGGTGGCCTCGGCTCCGACACCTTCAAGTGGAGCCTCGGCGATGCCGGCACCACCGCCAAACCGGCGGTCGATGCCATCACCGACTTCGACAAGGGCGTCACCGGCAGCGCCAGCAGTGGCGGCGACATCCTCGACCTGCGCGACCTGCTGCAGGGCGAGAGCCACACTGGCAACGCCACCGGCAACCTGGGCAACTACCTGCACTTCGAGAAATCCGGCGCGGACACCGTGGTGCACGTCAGCACCAACGGCGGCTACACCGGCGGCACCTTCGTCGCCGGCGCCACCGACCAGAAGATCGTCCTGCAGGGCGTGGATCTGACCAACAGCGGCGCCCTCAGCACCGACGCGCAGATCATTCAGGACCTGCTCACCAAGGGCAAACTGAGCGCCGACTGAGGCCGCCCCGGCGGCGGGGCGGCGTGAGGAGAAAGGAGTAAGGAGTGAGGAGGTCGGGGGCTGAAACGCGGTGCGCTGGCGATTAAAGGCGCAAGCGGATCGGCCAAGGCCTCCCTACTCCTAGCCTCCTCACCCACACCGCCTTCTACCGCCAAAGCGGGCATCACAAAAAACGGCAACAATGATCGACTCATTGTTGCCGTTTTTGCACATCTGAAGCCTGCGGGCCGCCGCCCGCGCTGCTCAAACCATCTCAGCCCTGGGCGGCCAGCCGGCGCGACGCCTCCGGCCCGGTCATGCCGCCAACCCCCAGCCACGCCGCCGTCGCCCATTCCTCGGACGAGTGCACCTGCTCGGCGTAAACCACCACGCCCAGCCCCCGCGCCACGTCCACGATGGCCTTCACCAGCCGCTGGTGGCCGACGTTTTCGTGCAGGCTGGCCACAAAGCTGCCGTCCAGCTTGAGGTAAGCCAGACGGATCGCGTACAGCCGCGGCAGCGCCGCCAGCTGACGCCCGAAGTGCTCGATGCCCAGCTGCGCGCCGTGACGCGCCAGCACCTCGGCCAGCGCCTCCAGCCCGGCCAGATTGGCATCCAGACCGCGCTCGCTCACCTCCAGCGCAATCCGCGACGCGGCCGGGCCGGCGGTGGCCAGCAGCACATCCAGCTGCTCGAGGAAGCCCGGCTCGATGAGTGAGCGGGGCGCCACGTTGATCGCCACCGGATCGTTTGATCTCACCAGCCGCTCGATGCCAAGGCGCACCGCCTCCAGGTCGCAGGCCGACGCCAGGCCCACCCGCACCGCCGCTGGCATGAACTGGCCGGCGGTCATCACGCTGCCGTCCGCCGTCGGCAGGCGCAGCATGAACTCCCGATGCACCAGGCTGCCATCGCCGGCCAGCACCGGATACTCCACCAGGGTGAACTCCCGCCGCGCCAGCGCGCCTTCGATCAACTCCCGCCAGGCGCCTTCGCCCGGGGCCGGCGACGGAATGTCCACGCCTTCGCCATTGACCACCAACGCGTCGATGGACTCGGCCCGCATCAGCGCCGAATCGACCCGCGCCAGCACGGTGCCGGCCGCTTCGCCGCGCCGGTAGCCCATCACCGCCGCGCGGGCCTTCAGGCCGCCCGCGTCGCCGGTCTGCAGGTCGAGGGCGGTGATCGCGCTCTGCACCCGCTCGAAAATCTTCCGCCCTTCATCCATGCCCTGCCCCGGCAGCAGCACGGCAAACTCCGCGCCACCCACCCGGGCCAGCGACACATCATCCTGCCCCTCCAGGCTCGCCTGCATCGTCTTGCCCACGGCCATCAGCCATTCGTCGGTGCGGGCCCGGCCCAGTTGCTGGTTGAGCGTGGCCAGATCGGCGATCCGCAGCATGCCCACGCAACCCACGGCCGGCGCATCAGAATCGGCCAGCACCCGGCGCAGCTCGCCGCTGAAGCACGCCCGGTTGAGCAGCCCGGTGCCCGGATCGCGGCTGCCCTCGTCGCGCAGCGCCTCGATCCGCGCCGCCTGCTCGGCAAACAGTGCCCGCACCCGCTCCGACATGTGGTTGAGCGCCGCCGCCACGCTGCGCAGTTCCACCACCTTGGGCTCGGCCAGCACCCGGAACTGCCCGGTGCCGATCGCCGCCGCCTGCTCGGCCATCTCGGCCAGCGGTTGCCGCACCCAGCGCAGCAGCGCCGACACGCCCATCGCCCAGAACAGGCCGATCGCCAGCATCAGGCTGCCCAGCTGAAGCACACCGTTCCACAGCGACCTGTAGGCATAACCCCGGGCCGCCTCCACCGATACCAGCCCGATCTGCCGCCAGCCGTCACTCACCTGGGCCTGACCCGGGCGCACGTCCATCGGCAGCACGGTGACCAGCCAGCCCGGCACATCCTCGGGTTGGTCCGGCTGGCTGCGCTCGATCTTCACTTTGCCGCTGCTGTCGATGAAGCGGATCGACCGGTAATGGCCACCGTCGAACAGCGCCGTGACCAGCAGCTCCATCGTCGCCGCGTCCTTCGTCTGCTGGGACATGGACAGCGCCAGCGACACCGCACCATCGCTCGACTGGGCCCGCAGCTGTTGCTCGAAGTAGCCGCGGGCCGTCATCAGGCTGACGGCGAACGCGCCCACCAGCACCAGCCCCATCGCCACCACCACACTCACCCACAATCGCTTCAACAGTGACATGACCTTAATCCCTCAAACCTTCTGCATTCATCCGCAGCAACATCTCGCGCCAGCGGGAGACGCGATCCACCGGCTGTGACGCCTGGGTCGCCCCACCCACGAAGATGCCCTGCATGTTGAAACTGAAAACCGGCGCCAGATCGGGCCGCGCCGACGCCGGCCGGATGCCGGTGACCAGGTTGTCGAGCACCAGCGGCACCGCGTCGGGCGTGGCGTAGTAGCTCAGCACCATGTGCGCCTGGGTCACGCTGCTGCCGGCGCCACCGATCCGCGCCCGCACGTAAGTCATCCTGAGACGATCTTCCGCCACCCCGAGCTCGCGCAGGGTGAAATACTTGGCGAAGACATAGTCCTCGCAGTCGCCGGAGCCCCGGGCGAGCACCTCCAGCGGCGTCGCCCAGTAATCGGTCTGGCCCCACACCTGGCTGTCCTCGGCAAAGCGGACGCGCCGGTTGAAGAACTCATTGACCCGCTGGAGCTGCACCTCCTCGGGCAAATCCCGCCAGCTAACCACCGCGCTACGCCAGCCATCCACCGCCTCGGCGGCGGCGGCGCCAAAGCGCAGCTGCGCCACCTGGCGCATCCGGTCCATGTCGAAGCCGCCCCGTGCCCCGCCGGCGATCAACAGGATCACCGCGCCGCTGGCCGCCGCGAGACGGCGGCACACCATCGCCGGACGGCCTGGGCGCAAGACGGGAAGGAAGCGCATCGAAGGGAAGCGGTAAGGCTGTCGCTGGTGTAGGGGAATGTGTCATGCCGGATGCCACCTTGCGGCATGCCGGCAGTCCAGGTGTACGGCCTCGCCCTGGAAAAGTTAAATTTCGCCCCCAGGCACTATAAATTGTGAAAAATGTTTTCCGTTAGGTGATATTCAAGGGCCAAAAGACCAAAACTCCAAATACTGCGCACCTTCGACAGTTTGTGGCCCGTAGAATCCAATCGCGATAGCCCATTCAAATCAACGGCCCCGAACGATCTGCCGGATTCTTTCGCACCAGCACGGCACATTTCGAAACTACGAGACGACAATGTTCAAAGCAACAAAGCTCTCCGTCTGCCTGACACTCTCCCTGCTCTCCATGGCACCTGTCCACGCGGCGCCGGGCACGATGCGCGACGCGATTGAAAAAGCGATCCTGCGCAATCCGGAAGTGCTGGCCCGCCTGCACAACTACCAGGCCGCCGATGCCGAACGTGACGTGGTGCGCGGCGGCTACTTCCCCCGTGTCGACCTGCAGGGTTACACCGGCCGCGAGCGCCGCGAGACGCCCACCACCGGCCCCGACACCTACTCCCGCCCTGGCTACCAGCTGCAACTGCGCCAGCTGGTGTTCGACGGCTTCGCCACGCGAAACGACGTCAAGCGCCTGGGCTTTGCCCGCGCAACCCGCTATTTCGAGCTCCTCGGCACCACCGACGACACCGCCTTCGAAGCCGCCCGCGCCTACCTCGACGTGCTGCGCTACCGCGAGCTCGCCGGCCTCGCCCAGGAAAACTGGGCCATCCACAAGGAAACCGTAGATCAGATCGAGCGTCGCGTGAAGGCCGGCGTCGGCCGCCGGGTCGACCTCGAACAGGCCTTCGGCCGTCTGGCCCTCGCCCAGTCCAACTGGCTCACCGAAAGCTCCAACCTCCACGACGTCTCCCAGCGCTTCCAGCGCATCGTCGGCGAGGCCCCGGCCGACGCCCTCGACAAGCCGCCAGTCTTCACCGACAAGCTGCCCACCGAGAAGGACGTGCTGCGCCAGGCCATCACCGACAACCCCGGCTTCAAGGCCGCGGTCGCCAACATCCGCGCCTCCCGCGCCAACATCGACGTACAGCGCGCCAACTACTCGCCGACCGTCGAAGTGCGCGCCAGCACCGGCATGGACAAGAACCTCCTGGGTGTGACCGGTGAAACCAACACCAACGCCCTGCAGGTCCTGATGAACTGGAACCTCTTCAAGGGCGGCGCCGACGAAGCCCGCATCCGCCAGTCCCACGAGCAGCTCTACAACGCCACCGACCTGCGCGACAAGGCCTGCCGCGACATCCGCCAGCAGACCGCCATCGCCTGGAACGACGTCAAGAAGCTCAAGGAACAGCTGATCTACCTCGAGCAGCACCAGCTCTCCACCGAGAAGGCCCGCGATGCCTACCGTCAGCAGTTCGACATCGGCCAGCGCAGCCTGCTCGACGTGCTCAACACCGAGAACGAACTGTTCGAGGCCAAGCGCGCCAGCACCCGCGCCCGCTTCGACCTGACCCAGGCCGAACTGCGCGTCCTCACCCAGACCCACACCATCCTCCCGAGCGTGAAGCTGGCGCCCGTCGCCCGCACCGGCCCGGAAGAAGCCGGCGTCACCGAGCCCGGCGAAGACGAGACGCTGCTGTGCAGCACCACCCTGCCGGTGGTCGCGCCCCTCGACACCGCGGGCGCCATGCAGGGCCGCACGCCGCCCGCAGCTACTCCGCTGCCCGTGGCCGAGGCGGTAGCCGCCAGCGTGGCGAGCACCAGCGCCCCGGCCGCACCGAGCGCAGCGCAGGCGATCGAGCCGCTGGTCAAGTCATGGGCCGCCGCCTGGTCGGCCAAGGATGTCGCACGCTACAAGTCGTTTTACTCCAGCGCCTTCAAGCCCGACCAGGGCACCCGCGAGGCCTGGATGGCGACCCGTGAAAAGCGCGTCACCAAGCCCGGCGAGATCGCCGTCGAGATCGACAAGCTGAACGTCCGCAGCGTCTCGGCCAGCACCGCCGAAGCCAGCTTCGTCCAGCAGTACCGCTCGAAGGGCTTCAACGACGCGATGAACAAGACCCTCCAGTACCAGCTGGAAAACGGTCAGTGGAAGATCATCCGCGAGTCCAACCGCTGATCGCCCCACCCGCCCCGCCACCCGCGGGGCACAAAGACAAAGGGAGCCACACGGGCTCCCTTTGTCTTTGGTGACACCCCTTGCGGGCATCACGGATGCGGCCTTACAGGTGCGGCTGGATGATCCGGCGATAGAACTCGTGGAAGTGCTGCATCCCGTCCTCGTAGGGCGACTGGTAGGGCCCGACCTCAGAACGGCCTTCCTTCATCAGGGCCAGACGGCCACGATCCATCCGCTCGCCGATGTCGTCGTCCTCGATGGCGGTCTCCATGTAGGCGGCCTGCTCGGCCTCGACGAAATCGCGTTCGAACTCGAGGATCTCTTCCGGGTAGTAGAACTCGACGACGTTGGTCGTCTTGTTTACGTCGGTCGGAATCAGGGTGCTCACCACCAGCACGTTGGGGTACCACTCAACCATGATGTTGGGGAAATAGGTCAACCATATTGCCCCATGTTTCGGCATTTCCCCGCCGTTGTAGTTGAGCACGGCCTCGTGCCAGCGCTTGTAGGCCGGCGAACCGGGCTTCTTGAGCGACGTGATACCCACCCGCTGCACCGAATACCACTCGCCGAACTGCCAGGTTAGATCGTCACAGGTGACGAACTGCCCCAGCCCGGGGTGATACGGCACCACGTGGTAGTCCTCGAGGTACACCTCGATGAAGGTCTTCCAGTTGTAGTTGCACTCGTGGATCTCGACCCGATCGAGCTTGTAGCCGTCGAACTTTAGTTCGCCCGCCACCTGCATTCCGGACAGATCGGCGTTCGCCGAGCGCGGCCCCTTGAAGAGCAGACCCTGCCAGTTCTCCAGCTTGTCGCGCTGAAGGTTGAGGCACGGTTTTTCCGGGAAATGCGGCGCACCGATCAGCAGACCGTCGGGGTTGTACGTCCAGCGGTGGATCGGACAGACGATGTTCCGCTCGGCCGTGCCGGTGCCCTGCAGCATGATCGCCTGACGGTGACGGCAGATGTTGGACATCTGGTAGAAACCGTCGTCGCGATTGACCAGCAGCTTGGCGTGGTCGCGCCACTCCAGCGAGCGGTACTGGTTGACTTCCGGCACCATCAGCTCGTGGCCGACGTAGCCCGGACCGGCATCGAAGAGGAGACGCTTCTCCAGCTCGAAGATTTTTTCGTCGAAGTACCACGATACCGGCAACTGGGAAACAGCCGGCGATAGATGTGCCTGAGAAGCGATATCAGACATCCCGAACCCCCTTGTCGAAAGCGAAAGCCCGAAACGTAAGGCTCGCCATTATATAGTATTACGCGTTTGACCTGAAGCCCGGCGATAGGCTATTTTTACGGTTTGCCTCCAGTCAGTTCCGGCAGCATGGTCAAATCATCCGCAAGCAAGCCCGCCAGTTTCGAATCGGCCGTCGCCGAGCTCGAAACCATCGTCCAGGACATGGAAAACGGGCAACTCCCCCTGGATCAGGCCCTCGCCGCCTACCAGCGCGGCACCGTGCTGCTGCGCCAGTGCCAGGCCCAGCTGACCAAGGCCGAGCAGACCATCCGGGTGCTCGAAACCGAGAATACGCCGGAAGACACCCAGCCATGAGCGCCACCTTCAGCCAATGGATGGGCGACATCCAGCAGCGCACCGAATCCGCCCTTGATCGCGCCCTCCCCGGCGCCGACATCGCCCCGACCCGCCTCCACGACGCCATGCGCTACGCCGTCCTCGGCGGCGGCAAGCGGGTCCGTCCGCTGCTGGTGCACGCCGGCGGCCAGCTCACCGGCGCCGCGCCCGAGCGCCTCGACCGCGTCGCCTGTGCGATCGAGATGATCCACGCCTACTCCCTCGTCCACGACGACATGCCGTGCATGGACGACGACGTGCTGCGCCGCGGCAAGCCCACGGTTCATGTCGAATACGACGAAGCCACCGCGCTCCTCGTGGGCGACGCCCTGCAGACCCAGGCCTTCCTGCATCTAACCGACGGCGCCGTGTGCGACGATCCGCAGCGCCAGATCGCCATGATCCGCCAACTCGCCCAGGCCAGCGGCTCCCGCGGCATGTGCGGCGGCCAGGCCATTGATCTCGGCTCGGTCGGCCAGCAGCTCACGCTGCCCGAACTCGAGTTCATGCACATCCACAAGACGGGCGCCCTGATCCGGGCCTCGATCAACCTTGGCGTACAATGCGGCCGCAGCCTCGACGAAGCGCAGATGGCCTCCCTCGACCGCGTGGGCAAGGTGATCGGCCTGCTGTTCCAGGTGGTGGACGACATCCTCGACGCCGAGGCCGACACCGCCACGCTGGGCAAAACTGCCGGCAAGGACGCCGCCAACGACAAGCCGACCTACGTGAGCCTGCTGGGCGTCACCCGCGCCCGCGAACTCGCCGAAGAGATGTGCCAGGAGGCCCTGGATCGCCTCGCGCCTTTCGGCGACAGCAGCCAGCGCCTGGCCGGACTGACGCGCTTCATCATCCGCCGCCAGTTCTGAGCCGCCGCCAACCGAATTTCGCCCATTAACGACCCGGTAACCCGGAATGCCTCACGCAACGCAGCCCGCCTCTCCCCGCGCCAGCCTGCTGGACCGGATCGCCTCACCCGCGGATCTTCGCAAGCTCGAAGCCAGCGAACTCCCCGTTCTGGCCGACGAACTGCGCAACTTCCTGATCGATTCCGTCTCCCGTACCGGCGGCCACCTGTCGTCCAACCTCGGCACCGTCGAGCTCACCATCGCCCTGCACTACGTCTTCAACACGCCCGAAGACCGCATCGTGTGGGACGTGGGCCATCAGACCTACGCCCACAAGGTGCTCACCGGCCGCCGTGAGGCCATGGCGGGCCTGCGCCAGTACCAGGGCATCTCCGGCTTCCCGCGGCGCTGCGAGAGCGATTACGACACCTTCGGCACCGCCCACTCGTCCACCTCGATCTCGGCCGCCCTCGGCATGGCCGAAGCGGCCCGCCTGCGCGGCGAGGACCGCCGCGCCATCGCGGTGATCGGCGACGGCGCCATGTCGGCCGGCATGGCCTTCGAGGCCCTCAACAACGCCGGCGACATCCACGACACCAACCTGCTGGTCATCCTCAACGACAACGAGATGTCCATCTCGCCGCCGGTGGGCGCCCTCAACAAGCACCTGTCGCGCCTGCTCTCCGGCCGCATCTACAACGGCGCCCGCAAGATCGGCAAGCGCTTCCTCGAAAACCTGCCGCCGCCGGTCTTCGAGCTGGCCCGCCGCACCGAGGAGCACGTCAAGGGCATGGTCATGCCCGGCACGATGTTCGAGGAGTTCGGCTTCAACTACATCGGCCCCATCGACGGCCACGACCTCGAATCCCTGCTCCCCACCCTGCAGAACCTGCGCACCCTCAAGGGCCCGCAATTCCTGCACGTGATCACCCGCAAGGGCCAGGGCTACAAGCTCGCCGAAGCCGACCCGATCCTCTACCACGGCGTCTCCAAGTTCGACCATACCGCGGGCATCGCCACCGGCAAGGATTCCAAGGGCGGCGGCAAGCTCACCTACACCCAGATCTTCGGCGACTGGCTGTGCGACATGGCCGCCATCGACAAGCGCCTGGTGGCCATCACCCCGGCCATGCGCGAAGGCTCCGGCATGGTCCGCTTCGCCCACGAATACCCCGACCGCTACTACGACGTGGGGATCGCCGAGCAGCACGCCCTCACCTTCGGCGCAGGCCTCGCCTGCGAAGGCTTCAAGCCGGTGGTGGCGATCTACTCCACCTTCCTGCAGCGCGCCTACGACCAGTTCATCCACGACGTGGCCCTGCAGAACCTGCCGGTGATGATGGCCATCGACCGCGCCGGCCTCGTCGGCGCCGACGGCGCCACCCACCACGGCGCGTTCGATCTCTCGTACCTGGCCTGCATCCCCAATCTCACCATCTTCTGCCCGGCCGACGAGAACGAATGCCGGCAGATGCTCTACACCGCCTACATGCACGACGGCCCGACCGCCGTGCGTTATCCGCGCGGCAGCGGCCTAGGCGTCACGCCGATGGCCGACATGAGCCTGATGCCCATCGGCAAGGGCGAGATCCGCCGCCAGGGCAAACGCACCGCCCTCCTGGCCTTCGGCAGCATGCTCGGCAACGCCCTCAAGGCCGCCGACCAGATCGACGCCACCGTCGCCAACATGCGCTTCGTGAAGCCCATCGACCGCGAGCTCATCCTCCAGCTTGCCGCCGGGCACGAACTGCTGGTCACCCTCGAAGAAAACGCCACCATCGGCGGCGCTGGCTCCGAGGTGACCCGTGTCCTCCACGAAGCCGGCGTTCAAGTCCGCGTGCTGCAGATCGGCCTGCCCGACCGCTTCATCGACCACGGCGACCACGCCCAGCTCTTCACCGAGATCGGCCTGGATGTGCCGGGCATCCTCAAACGCATCGAAGAAGCCTATCAGCCGAATAGTTGAGTGCTTTTGTCGGGAATGATAGGATCAAATCGTTGGGAACACAGATTCCCGCGAGACCATAGAGAACAGCCATGACGACCCAGACCCCAACCGCCATCCCGGACGTCCAGAACTCCGCGGATTCCCGCCAGCTCGCCATCAACAAGGTGGGCATCAAATCCATCCGTCACCCGATAAAGGTGATGGACAAGAACGGCGGCGTGCAGCACACCATCGCGATGTTCAACATGTACGTCGGCCTGCCCCACAACTTCAAGGGCACCCACATGTCCCGCTTCGTGGAGATCCTCAACAGCCACGAACGGGAGATTTCGGTCGAATCCTTCGAGCCCATGCTGCGCGAGATGGTCCACAAGCTCGAGGCCGAGACCGGCCACGTGGAGATGACCTTCCCTTACTTCATCAACAAGGCCGCCCCGGTTTCCGGCGTGCAGAGTCTGATGGACTACGAAGTCACCTTCATCGGCGAGATCCGCGAAGGCGGCGTCTATGAGTTCACGATGAAGATCGTCGTGCCGGTGACCAGCCTGTGCCCCTGCTCGAAGAAGATCTCCGAGTACGGCGCCCACAACCAGCGCTCCCACGTCACCGTCACCACCACCACCAACGATCACCTGTGGATCGAGGAACTCGTCCAGCTGGTCGAAGGCCAGGCCTCCTGCGAGCTCTACGGCCTGCTCAAGCGCCCCGACGAGAAGTACGTCACCGAGCGCGCCTACGACAACCCCAAGTTCGTCGAGGACATGGTGCGCGACGTGGCCGGCTGCCTCAACCGCGAGCCCCGCATCGATGCTTACGTGGTCGAATCCGAGAATTTCGAATCCATCCACAATCACTCCGCCTACGCGCTCATCGAGCACGACAAGCGCGCGCAGTAATCGCCCCCTCCTCTGCCGGCAACGGCGGAGCAGGACGAAAAAAAAACGGCACCCGAAGGTGCCGTTTTTTTGTACCGCTGAAGATCAGGCAGAAGCCTTGGCAGCAGCAGCCTTCGCAGCGAAGGACTTGTGATCGAGCTTTTCCTTGATCCGCGCGGACTTGCCGGAGCGGTTGCGGAGGTAGTACAGCTTGGCACGACGCACGTCACCACGACGCTTCACTTCGATGCTGGCAACCAGCGGGGAGTAGGTCTGGAACGTACGCTCCACGCCTTCACCGGAAGAGATCTTGCGTACGATGAAAGCGGAATTGAGGCCGCGGTTACGCTTGGCGATGACGACGCCTTCGTAAGCCTGCAGACGCTCACGGTTACCTTCCTTGACCTTCACCTGAACGATCACGGTGTCGCCGGGGGCGAAATCGGGAACGGTCTTGCTCTGGGTCAGGCGGGTGATTTCTTCTTGTTCCAGTTGCTGAATGAGGTTCATGCGTAACTCCAATCAATGATGAGGCCTTTGGCCCTTCGTGCAGAGCAGGTCGCCACCTGGTACACGCCTTTTTTATGAAACCGGAAGACTAATCCGCCGGTTTCGCTTCTGCCCGCCGGAAAGCTTCCAGCAGACGGAATTCTTCCTTGCTCAACGCACGCCCTTCCAGCAGATCCGGCCGCCGCTGTTCGGTGCGGCCGAGGGACTGCTGGAGCCGCCAGCGGCGGATCTCGGCGTGATTACCGGACAGCAGCACGTCCGGCACCGCCATGTCCTCGTAGAGCACCGGGCGGGTGTAGTGCGGGCAATCCAGCAGACCATCGACGAAGGAATCCTCCACCGCCGAATCCTCGTCGTTCAATGCGCCCGGCAATTGCCGGATCATCGAGTCGAGCAATACCATTGCCGGCAACTCCCCACCCGAAAGCACGAAGTCACCCAGCGAAATTTCTTCGTCGACGCAGCGTTCGATCAAACGCTGATCAACACCTTCATAGCGGCCGCACAACAGCACCACGGCCGGCTCGGCCACAAGCTCGAGCACACGCGCGTGATCCAGACGGCGCCCTTGGGGCGACAGGTAGATCACCCGACCTGCACTGCCGACCGAAGCCTGCTGACGCGCCTTGGCGGCGACGATCGCCTTCTCGAGCGGACCGGGCAGCATCACCATTCCGGGGCCACCGCCATAAGGGCGATCATCCACAGTACGGTAACGGTCTTCGGCAAAATCCCGGGGATTCCAGCAGTTGAGCTCGTAGAGCCCACGCTCCCGGGCACGCCCGGTGATCCCGAATCCGGACAGCGCCGAAAACATTTCAGGAAACAGCGTGATGACGTCAAAGGCCCTGCGACCAGAAGCCGGCATCACCAATCCGCTTCCCACTCCACCGAAATCACGCCAGCAGCAACATCCACCTTGCCGACATAGCTCGCGACGAAGGGAATCAGGCGCTCGGTATCGCCATCCTGAATCTGCAGCACATCGTGCGCGCCCGTGGACAGCAAGCCAGTCACCTTGCCAAGAACGACGCCAGCGGCGTTGCGCACTTCCAGGCCGATCAGATCGCCCCAGTAGAATTCGTCCTCGTCGGGCTTTGGCATCGCCTCCCGCGGGGCTGCGATGTAGTAACCCGCGACGGCTTCCGAAGCGTTGCGGTCGGGCACTTCGGCAAAGGCGGCCACAAGATCGCCCTTGCCATGCTCCTTACAGCCCGTCAACGTGTACGGCACCCAGTCCGAACCATCAGGATCGGTACTGAGCCACCACTGGGGCATCTTCTTCCATGAAAGCGGATCATCCCCGAAAGGATGAACCCGCACCCAACCCTTGACACCGAAGGGAGCGACAATTCGCCCCAATACAATCATTGATCGACGCTCATAAGGCTGGGTTTGATACCGACGCTCAGGCAGCAGCCTTGGCGGACTGCTTGACGAGACGGGCGACGGTGTCGGAAAGCTGAGCACCGTTGCCTTGCCAGTAGGCCAGACGCTCGGTGTTCACGACGAGGCCCTTTTCAGCGCCCGAGGCAACCGGGTTGTAGAAACCAACGCGCTCGATGAAACGGCCATCGCGGCGATTGCGGGAATCAGCGGCGACGATGTTGTAGAAAGGACGCTTCTTGGAACCGCTGCGGGCAAGACGAATGACAACCATGACTATCCCTGATCCGATGGAAATTGGAAAAACGTTGGATATTAAGGCACCTAGCGAAAAACCGCAAGACAAGCTTGGCCCTGCACGCCAGCCCTGCCAAATCGGACGGCCGGATTCGCGGAATGCACCAAATGCAAGCAGACAGGCGGATTCCAGCCACATGTTTCTGGTAACTTAATTACAATAGCAAGCTGGTTACGAGAAAACCTTGGCAATGAGCGCCGCCGACTCCCCAAAATCCGACCGCACGGCCCCGATCCTCGATTGGCTGGCCACCGACCTCACTGCCGATGCAGATCTTGAGCTGGCGGCCCTCGTCCGTCACCTCGACGATCTCGGTCGCCCGGAGATCAGCCGCAACCAGTTCCATCGCTGTCTCGATCTGCTCCACACCCGTGCGCTGGCGATCAGCAAGATGCATCGCGAGCGCTTCGCCGTCGCCACCCTGCCCCTCTCGGTAAGCCTCCACCGCTCCGCCTCCCGGCTCGTGGCCGCCCTCGGAAAGGTTGCCTCAGGCTATGGCGAAGTGCTTGCGGAAGTGCAGCACCGGCTCGTCCGGACGATGCGCCGCAATCCGGAAGTCATCAGCGCCAAGGCGCTGGAAATCCTCGGCGAGCAACTGACCATCGCCCACCTGGCCGGCAACAGTGCGCCTTTCGAGTTCTGGCAGCGGGCCCACGGCTTTTTCCAGGGCAGTCGCGCCGAATCACCCGCCGACGCCAAGGCAGGCGGCATTCCCGAGGCAACCCTCAAGGCCTACAAATACCTGCTGGCCTTCGTCGCAGCACAACCGGAAGGGCTGACCAGCGCCGAAATCAGCTGGCTTTCCGAATTCCTCTCGGCCAACGCCAAGTACGTGACGATCCGGCACTCGGTGCCGAGCGATCCAGGGCATGGCTGGCTGTGGATCGATCTCGATCAGGACGCCCCGCCGGTTTCAATCAACCGCCGCGACCCGCCGGCCGTCGACGGCCTCATCTATTTCACGGCCGAAGAACTCGCCCGTCGCACCACTTCGCTGATCGAGCAACTCGAAGGCGAAGGCCCCGAGCCCGCCAACCTTCCCGCCGGCCTGTCCCGTTCGGCAACGGCAACGCTGCTCCGGCGCGTTCGCGAATACTGGGCATCGCCTCCGCACCGCGAGCACGCACGGCGCCGCAATCAGTACGCCGTCAGCGTCTGCAGCGGCCTCGAGACCATCTGGAAGATGCTTCGCGAACCCGGGACGGCCCGCCAGAACCGCTACGCCTCCGAATGGATGGTCGTTAACGAAAGCCCGACCGGCTATGCCGTGATGCAGGTGACCGGGACGGCCAACAATCTGACTCCGGGCATCGCCATTGCCATCCGGCGAAGCGATGAGGAACCCTGGTCGCTGTGCATCGTGCGCTGGATTCGTACCGAAACGCCGGAACAGATAGAGCTGGGCCTGCAGGTCATCGGCAACGCCGCCAAGCCGGTTTCGGTGGGCTTCCGTAACGCCGAGCAATTACGCCCCATGCGCCCCGCACTGGTGCTTCCGCCCGTGGCGGCCCTGGGGCGCCAGCAGGCGATCCTGGCGCCAGCGGGCACCTATTCGGCACGGCGCTTCATGCTGGTGTCCGACGTCCAGCGCCTCTATATCGCCCAGGGGCGGCTTCTCAGCCTCGACATCCAGACCCCGGCTGTCGAGCTGTTCCAGTACGAGATCGACCCCTACCCGCTCTGACCCGAGCCAGTGCGCCCGCCGCCGCTGGCTGCCAGGGTCGCAAGCGTGACGGACGCCGACGCGTCCAGCGCGGCAAGCACATCGTGCCAGCAGGCATCGACCGCAGCCCCGGCTGAGGTGGTGACGGGCTGCGGTTGAATCAGGCTGTTCCAGCCAAACAGGCGACCGATCTCCCCCGCCTGAACATCCTCCGCAGCCCGGGCAAGCAGCCATCCGCCCTGCTCGCGTCGGGCCACGATGCCCGCCATCTCCAGCATCTCGAGCAATTCCTGGATCTCGCCGTGACCACACCGGCCGGCCACCGACAGCCGGGCCACATCCCGACTCGCCCCCGCGCGCTGGGCCAGCGCCAGCTCAACCAGCAGCAACAAGGCCACATAGACCCGCCGCCCCGGAAACGCCGGCAGCGGCCGTCGCAGCACGTCACGTTCGGGCAGCACAGCGGCAACTACCGCTCCCAGCAGGACCACAATCCACGACAGGTAGAGCCACAACAGGAAGATCGGCACCACCGCAAACGCCCCATACACCAGCGTGTAACTGGGAAAATGACTCAGATACAGACCAAAGAGCCGCTGCATCACCACGAAAGCCAGCGCCGCCAGAAAACCGGCCAGGGCAGCATCCGAAAACCTGACGCTGCAATGGGGCACCACGTAGTAGAGCGCAGTGAACACGCACCCAAGAATCGTCACAGACACCACCCGCAGCCGCGCGGCTTCAAGCCAGACCGGCTCGTTCATGAGGTCGAGGGACATGCTCAGCATCGCCGTTGCGAGAAACACCCCACCCGCCAGCAGCAGGGGACCGAACGACAGGGCCACCCAGTAAGCCGCGAGGCGCGTCGCCCACGGACGGCGACTGCGCACCATCCAGATCTGGTTGATGACCGTGTCGATCGTCCGCATGAGCATCACCGCCGTGACGACCAGCACCAGCGCGCCAACGATGGTCAGATTGGTGGCCTTCTGGCTGAACTGGAATGCGTAGGTCGCGATCACCTTGCCGGCTTTCTCGGGCAGCAGGTTGTCGAGCAGAAAGCCCCGCAGCGCCGCATCCAGCTGCGCCGACTGGGGAAACTTGCTGAGCACCACCGCGACCAGGGTGATGAAGGGCACCAGCGAGAGCAGCGTAGTGAAAGCAAGGCTGCCAGCCACCTGCGCACAGCGCCCATCCTGAAAGCGCTGCCAGATGACGCGCAGCAGATGCGCCGCGGACTGCACAAGCGAGTCGCCCGCGGGCGCGACTTCCGCTTGAGGGTCGGGCCGGGAGTCAGCGGGGGAATTCATTTACGTATAATGCCCTTCCGTTCTACAGGCCCCACCATGCAGGAAATCCTCGTTCTCTATTACAGCCACCGTGGCTCCGTGCGTGCCCTTGCCGAAGTGATCGGGCGCGGCATCGACTCAGTTCCCGGCGCCGCAGCCCGGCTGCGAACCGTACCACGCATCTCCGCGGTCTGTGAGGCCACCGAGGCCGACATCCCGGCGCGCGGCGCCCCGTATGCGGAGATGTCGGATCTGGAGGAATGCATCGGTCTGGCGCTGGGCAGCCCCACGCGCTTCGGCAACATGTCGGCGCCAATGAAGTATTTTCTGGATGGCACGGCGGGCCCGTGGCTGTCGGGCGCCCTGGCCGGCAAGCCGGCCTGCGTATTCACCTCGTCAGCCAGCCAGCACGGGGGTCAGGAAAGCACGCTGCTATCGATGATGACACCGCTTCTGCACCACGGCATGGTGATCGTCGGCCTGCCTTTTTCAGAGCCTGACCTGACCGGCACCGCCAGTGGGGGATCGCCCTACGGCGCCACCCACGTGGCCGGGAAAGACGAAAACACCCGCCTCACCGAAGAAGAAAAGCGCCTCGCCTTTGCCCTGGGCAAACGTCTGGCCGAAACCGCCCTGAAGCTCGCACCCCAATGAAACCCAAGACCCTCTCGCTGATCGCCATCATCTCGCTGCTGGCCCTGATTTCCCTTTGCCTGGCGTGGGAAGCGATCCTCGCCCCGCTCCGACCGGGCGGCTCATGGATGACCCTCAAGGTACTGCCGCTGATGGTGCCGCTCTTCGGCATCCTGCGCGGAAACCGCTACACCTACCAATGGAGCACGATGCTGATCCTGCTCTACCTGACGGAAGGCGTGATCCGCACCAATGACGCCCCGCCGGGCAACCTGCTGGCGCTGGCCGAGGCTGCGCTGAGCGTCATCTTCTTCATGGCCGCGATGCTCTACGCCCGCGCCACCGCGCCGTCCCGGCTGGCCCAGGCGCCGCAGCGCGACGCCTGAAACCCGAACCCGCAGGTCAGACCTGCGGGTTCACCCGCTCGATGTTGCTCTGCAGCTTGTTGAGCGCGTTGAGATAGGCCTTGGCCGACGCGACGATGATATCGGTGTCGGCGCCCTGACCATTGACGACACGACCATCCTTCGACAGGCGCACGGTCACCTCGCCCTGGGCATCGGTGCCAGTGGTGATCGCGTTGACCGAATACAGCAGCAGCTGGGCGCCGCTCTTCGCGATCCCTTCGATCGCCTTGAAGGCCGCATCCACCGGGCCGGAACCCGAGGACTGGACGTTCTCCTCCTTGTTGCCCACCGACAGGGTCACGCGGGCGCTCGGCTCTTCGCCGGTTTCGGAATGGAAGGCCGCGGAGAGCAGACGGAAGTGCTCTTTCGGCTCGGAGCTTTCGTCGCTCATCAACGCCTGCAGATCCTCGTCGAAAATCTCGTGCTTCTTGTCGGCCAGGGCCTTGAAGCGGGCGAAGGCGTGGTTGAGCTGCTCTTCGGATTCGATCACCACGCCGAGCTCCTGCAGACGGGAGCGGAAGGCGTTGCGGCCGGAATGCTTACCCATCACCAGCTTGTTGGCAGACCAGCCCACGTCCTCGGCCCGCATGATCTCGTAGGTTTCGCGATGCTTGAGCACCCCATCCTGATGGATGCCGGATTCGTGAGCAAAGGCGTTGGCGCCGACGATAGCCTTGTTCGGCTGCACCGGGAAGCCGGTGATCCCCGACACCAGCTTGGAGGCCGGCACGATGTGGGTGGTGTCGATGCGGGTGTCGCACTGATAGATGTCGCGACGGGTGCGCACGGCCATCACCACCTCTTCGAGAGAGGCATTGCCGGCACGCTCGCCGAGACCGTTGATGGTGCATTCCACCTGACGGGCACCGGCACGCACGGCGGCCAGCGAATTGGCCACCGCGAGACCCAGGTCATTGTGGCAATGCACCGACCACACCACCTTGTCGGAGTTCGGCACGCGCTCGATCAGGGTACGGATGGTCGCCGCGAACTGTTCGGGGATGTTGTAGCCGACGGTATCAGGCACGTTGATCGTCTTGGCGCCAGCCTTGATGACTTCCTCGAAGATGCGGCACAGGAAGTCGATCTCGGAGCGACCGGCGTCTTCGGCCGAGAACTCCACGTCGTCGGTGTATTCACGCGCCCAGCTGATCGCCTTGACTGCTGCCTCGACCACCTGGTCAGGCGCCATGCGCAGCTTCTTCTCCATGTGGATCGGGCTGGTGGCGATGAAGGTGTGGATGCGGCTCTGGGCGGCCGGGCGGATGGCCTCGCCGGCGCGGCGGATGTCGTTCTCGTTGGCCCGGGCCAGCGAACAGATCCGCGATTCCTTGATCGCCTCGGCCACCGCGCGGACGGCTTCGAAGTCGCCATTGGACGCAGCGGCAAAACCGGCCTCGATCACGTCGACCTTCATGCGCTCGAGCTGGCGGGCGATCCGCAGCTTTTCATCCCGAGTCATCGACGCGCCAGGGCTCTGCTCGCCGTCGCGGAGGGTCGTATCGAAAATGATCAACTGGTCGTTCATGATGGGCTCCTGCCGAGTCTCTGTAATTTGATTGGGCAATGGCCCGGCCGTTCAATGGGCCGGACGGAATTCGGATTGGAATGAAAACGGTCGGGCGAGCAGCACGCATGCCGCGCACTGCATCCCGACGGATCAGGGCTGGGGGTCGGCCTTGTCGGCCACCGCGGCGCTGCGCTTGCGCCCCTTCAGGAGGTTCCAGGCACCGAGCACGTAGCCCGAGGCGGCGTAGCACAGGAACAGGCCGAACAGCACCCCGGGCGGATAGCTGGAAACCAGCAGCAGACCGATCACGAAGGCGATGATGACGATGAAGGGCACGCTCTTGCGCAGGTTGATCTCCTTGCCGCTGTAGAAGAGCACGTTGCTGACCATCGAGATGCCGGCAAAGATTGTCAGCGCGCATGCGTACCAGCGGATGTCGGGGCCGGCGATGCCGTTGTCGATCATCACCCACACCAGGCCCGCCACCAGGGCCGCCGCCGCAGGGCTGGGCAGCCCTTGAAAGTAGCGCTTATCCACCACGTCGATGTTGGTGTTGAAGCGGGCCAGCCGCAGGGCCGCGCCGACGCAGTAGATGAAGGCTGCCATCCAGCCCAGCTTGCCCATGCCCTTGAGCGCCCATTCGTAGACGATCAGGGCCGGCGCCGCGCCGAAGGAAACCATGTCGGAAAGGGAGTCGTACTCGGCGCCGAAGGCGCTCTGGGTCCGGGTGAGGCGCGCCACACGGCCATCGAGGCCGTCCAGGACCATGGCAATGAAGATCGCCACCGCCGCCTGCTCGAAGAGCCCGTTCATCGCCTGCACGATGGCATAGAAGCCGGCGAACAGCGCAGCGGTCGTGAACAGGTTGGGAAGGATGTAGATGCCCCGGCGACGCCGCTCGGGGTTGAGCAAGGGCTTACGGGATTGCAGATCGGCCATGGATTCGGGCGATGAATGGAACCGGACGGAATTGTAACGCAGGAGAATCCGCCTAACCTGAAATGGCACCCAAAAGGGTTTCAATCCAGGCGGGACTCCGGAAACGACACGGGGGACTTTCGTCCCCCGCGCGTCAATCAAGACAGCTCAGATCAGTTCTTGGACTGGTCGACCAGCTTGTTGGCCTTGATCCACGGCATCATGTCGCGCAACTGGCCACCGACCACTTCGATCGGGTGAGCAGCGTTCAGACGACGACGGGCGGTCATGGACGGGTAGTTGGTCTTGCCTTCCAGGATGAACATCTTGGCGTATTCGCCGGTCTGGATGCGCTTCAGGGCGTTGCGCATGGCTTCGCGGGACTTCTCGTTGATGACTTCGGTGCCGGTCACGTACTCGCCATACTCCGCGTTGTTGGAGATGGAGTAGTTCATGTTGGCGATGCCGCCTTCGTACATCAGGTCAACGATCAGCTTCAGCTCGTGCAGGCACTCGAAGTAGGCCATTTCCGGAGCGTAGCCGGCTTCGGTCAGGGTCTCGAAGCCCATCTTGACCAGCTCGACAGCGCCGCCGCACAGGACAGCCTGCTCGCCGAAGAGGTCGGTCTCGGTTTCTTCACGGAAGTTGGTCTCGATCACACCACCCTTGGTGCCGCCGTTGGCAGCAGCGTAGGACAGGGCGATGTCGCGGGCCTTGCCGGACTTGTCCTGGTAGACGGCGATCAGGGTCGGCACGCCGCCGCCCTTGAGGTATTCGGAGCGGACGGTGTGGCCCGGGCCCTTCGGGGCGACCATGATCACGTCCAGGTCGGCACGCGGCACGATCTGGTTGTAGTGAACGTTGAAGCCGTGGGCGAAGGCCAGGGTGGCGCCCTGCTTGATGTTCGGGGCGATGTCGTTCTTGTAGACGTCCGGCTGGGATTCATCCGGCAGCAGGATCATGACGACGTCGGCGACCTTGACGGCCTCGGCAACTTCCTGAACGTTGTGACCAGCAGCCACAGCCTTGTTCCAGGAAGCGCCATCCTTGCGCAGACCGACGGTCACATTGACGCCGGATTCCTTCAGGTTCTGGGCGTGGGCGTGGCCCTGGGAGCCGTAACCAACGATCGTGACCTGCTTGCCCTTGATCAGGGAGAGGTCGGCGTCCTTATCGTAAAAAACCTTCATTTCTTGCCTTTCTGACAGAAGATGAGCAAATCAAGGGGCGACGCGAGATGCGAGGATTCGCTGCGCCCCGAACATTAAACCTTCAATACCCGCTCGCCACGACCGACGCCGCAGATCCCGGAACGCACGGTTTCGAGGATCAGGGCCGGTTCGATCGCACTGACGAAGGAGTCGAGCTTGGCCTGGGTCCCGGTCAGCTCGATGACGTAGCTGGCGTCCGTCACGTCGATGATGCGCCCGCGGAAGATGTCCGCCAGCCGCTTCATTTCCTCCCGGTCCTTGCCGGTCGCCCGCACCTTGATGAGCATCAGCTCACGTTCGATGTGGGCGGACTCGGAAAGGTCAACCACCTTGACGATTTCAACCAGCTTGTTGAGCTGCTTGGTGATCTGCTCGACGATGTCGTCCGAACCGGAGGTGACGATCGTCATGCGGGAGAGGGAAGCATCCTCGGTGGGGGCCACCGTGAGGGATTCGATATTGTAACCCCGAGCGGAAAACAGGCCGGAAACGCGGGAAAGCGCACCGGATTCATTCTCGATGACAAGGGAGATGACGTGTCGCATAGTCTTGGTGTTAGGCAGTTGCATCAGCCCGCGCAGCCACTGGGCGTCGAGCGGAGTCGATGGATCGGGCCGGCGGCGTGAAGTCTTCACCACGGCCGGCCCGCCGTTATCAGAGATCCTCGGCCGACAGGATCATGTCGGTCAGGCCCTTGCCGCCCTGGACCATCGGATACACGTTTTCGGTCTGATCCACCTGGATGTCGAGGAAGACGAGGTCGGTCTTGCGCTGGAAAGCCTCGCGCAGCGCGCCTTCCACGTCACCCGGCTTGTCCACGCGGATGCCGACGTGCCCATAGGCTTCGGCCAGTCGGGCGAAGTCGGGCAGTGCGTTCATGTAAGACTCGGAGTAGCGGTTGCCGTGGAAGATCTCCTGCCACTGGCGGACCATCCCGAGATACCGGTTATTGAGCATCACAACCTTGATCGGCAGACGGAACTGCTTGCAGGTGGAGAGCTCCTGGATGTTCATCTGGATCGACGCCTCGCCGGTCACGCAGGCGACGGGCGAGCCCGGATGCGCGAGCTGCACGCCCATCGCGGCCGGTAGGCCGAAGCCCATGGTGCCGAGGCCGCCGGAGTTGATCCAGCGACGCGGCTTGTCGAACTTGTAGTACTGGGCAGCCCACATCTGGTGCTGACCCACGTCGGAGGTCACGAAGGCGTCGCCGCCGGTGACTTCCCACAGTTTCTGGATCACGAACTGCGGCTTGATGAGCTCGTCGCCCTGATTGAACTTCAGGCAGTCACGACGGCGCCACTCCTCGATCTGCTTCCACCACACGCCCAGGGATTCCTGATCGTTGGTCTCGGCACCAGCGTCGAGCATGGCGAGCATTTCGCCGAGCACCTCGCCCACGTCGCCGACGATGGGCACATCCACCTTCACGCGCTTGGAGATGGACGACGGATCGATGTCGATGTGGATGATCTTGCGGGGCTCTGACGCGAAGTGCGCCGGGCTGCCGATCACGCGGTCGTCGAAGCGGGCACCCACGGCGAGCAGCACGTCGCAGTAGTGCATGCCCATGTTGGCTTCGTAGTTGCCGTGCATCCCGAGCATGCCCACATACTGGCGGTCGGTGGCCGGATAGCCGCCGAGGCCCATCAGGGTGTTGGTGCAGGGAAGGCCGAGCTTGCGCACCAGCGCGGTGAGCTTGTCCGCCGCGTTGCCGAGCACCACGCCACCACCGGCATAGACCATCGGGCGCTTGGCTTCGAGCAGCAGCTGCAGGGCCTTCTTGATCTGCCCCTGGTGCCCCTTGACGACGGGGTTGTAGGAGCGCATCGAGACCGTCTGCGGGTATTCGAATTCGCACTTCTGGGCGGTGATGTCCTTGGGGATATCGACCAGCACCGGGCCGGGGCGACCGGTCTTGGCGAGGTAGAACGCCTTCTTGATGGTGTCGGCGATCTCGCGCACGTCACGCACCAGGAAGTTGTGCTTCACGCACGGACGGGTGATCCCAACCGTATCCACTTCCTGGAAGGCATCCTGGCCGATGGCGCCCACGGGCACCTGACCGGAGATGATCACCAGCGGGATCGAGTCGCAGTAGGCGGTGGCAATGCCGGTCACGGCATTGGTGGCACCAGGCCCCGACGTCACCAGCGCAACACCGACCTTCTCGGTAGAGCGGGCGTAGCCGTCGGCAGCGTGGATCGCGGCCTGCTCGTGACGCACGAGCACGTGGCGAACCTTGTCCTGCTTGAACAACTCGTCGTAGATGTAGAGAACGGCTCCACCGGGATAACCGAAAAGATAATCAACCTTTTCTTCCTGGAGACACCTGATTACAATTTCCGCACCGGTCAATACCATCTATGCACCCGAAGCTGTCTCGGCAATGTAAAACGTCGAACCATACCGCCGAGGCAGCAATTGGTCAAGGCACGCCATCGTGCTCCACGAATGAACACAGCGTCCGCACCCTCGGTGCAGACTACCGGTTGCTGCGCCCCGGCGGCGCGCTTTCCCGACTCCAGAGGATTTTCTCCTGCCCTCCCGCCTCGAACTATCGGATTTTCTCGCGAGCGTCGAAAAACGGGCTTTCAAGCAGGCCCTGTTTGCCGTGCGCAACGAAGAATCGGCCCTCGACATCGTCCAGGACGCGATGATGAAGCTCGCCGAAAAATACGGCGACAAGCCCCTCGAAGAGCTGCCGATGCTCTTCCAGCGCATCCTCCAGAACGTCATCCGCGACTACTACCGCCGCCAGAAGGTGCGTAGCCTGTGGACAACTCTCCTGTCCGCCTTCTCGGGACCAGAGGATGACGAGCACGATCCGCTCGAAACCATCGAGTCCGCCGACAGCGAGCACAAGAGCGAATCGCCCCAGGCGCAACTCGAACAACGCCAGACCCTTGGTGTCATAGAAAAAGAAATCGAAAAGCTTCCGCCACGTCAACGCGAAGCCTTCCTCATGCGTTACTGGGAGGAAATGGATATCGCCGAGACCGCAGCGGCAATGGGGTGCTCCGAGGGCAGCGTGAAAACGCACTGCTCCCGGGCAACGCACACCCTTGCAGCGGCGCTTGCAGCAAAGGGCATCACGTTATGAATCAACACGACCTTCAGTTCCGGATCCGGCAACATCTGAACGCATCCACGCGTGAACTCTCGCCGGACATCACCAGCCGTCTTCACAAGGCCCGCCAGAAAGCGCTCGACCGGCAGAAGGTCGCCGTTGGCGGCTTGAGCCTCGCCGGCATCGGCAACCTGTTCTCGAACTACATCGCGCCGAAAGGCCGGTCTGCCTTGGCGATGCTGCTGATCATTCTTGCCGTCGTGGGCAGTGGCTTCCTTGGCGAGCTACAGCGCACTGCCGAGATGGAGGAACTGGACAGCGCCCTCCTCGCAGACGATCTTCCCATTGACGCCTACCTGGATCGCGGATTCGACGCATGGGTTCAAAACGACTCGCCCGAGTAACCGCAATCCTCGCGATTGCGTGCTCCACATCTGCCCTTGCATCCCCGCCCCTGAAGGCGCCGTCCTGGAATGAGCTGAGCCCGGACCAGCAACGCACGCTGGCACCGCTCGCCAAGGAATGGAACGCACTCTCTGACGAGCGCAAGCGCAAGTGGGCGGGTATTTCCGAGCGTTTCCCCGGCTACACGCCGGAGGAGCAGTCACGCCTTCAGGGCCGGATGGAAACCTGGTTCTCGCTGACGCCGGAACAGCGGGCTGTTGCCCGCGACCAATACCGCAACCTGCAACGGATCCCGCCGGAGCAGCGCGAAGCCCTGCGCCAGAAGTGGAACACCTACAAGGATCTGCCCAGCGAAGAGAAGCAGCGCTTTGAGGAAGCCGCCAAGACGCCGCCAGCCAAGGTAGCCATTCCAAAGATAGGCGCGCCTCCCATCAAGCCGCTGACCGCTCCGCCGCCGCCACGCCCGGCCGTGCCCAGGATCGTCATCAAGAAACCGGTCGTCGAAGCACCGACCGCAGCAACCGCCGCACCGGCGGCTGCAGAGACACCCACCTCCTCCGTGCCTGCGGCCATCGAGCCCCCCGTCACCGCATCCGCCGCACCGGCCGTCGGCACGTCGGCAAAACCCTGATCCAACCAATGCCCCCAATGCAAACAAAGCCGACGGCCAAGCCGTCTGCGCGGCAATCTGCCGAACTGGCCGGCATTCGCCGCCGACTAGCCAGCATGCTTTATGAAAGCCTGCTCCTCCTCGGCGTGCTGGCGCTCACCTTCATGGTACCGCTGCTCATCCTGGGGGTTGGGACCAACTACACCCCGGAAGGCGGCTTCCTGTGGGCGTACGTCTTCGTGGTACTGGGTGGGTATTACCTGTGGTACTGGCGCAGGGGCGGCCAGACGCTGGCGATGCAGACGTGGAAACTGAGGATCGTCGACCTGGATGGCAAGCCCGTCACCACGGGCCAGGCTGCACTGCGCTATGTGCTGGCGTGGCCATCGGTGTGTTTTCTTGGCGTAGGCCTGATCTGGGCGCTACTCGACCGGGACCGCCAGTTCCTGCACGATCGCCTTGCCGGCACCCGGATCGTCCTGCTGACGACCCCACAATAATCGGCATGAACGGAGCGCTTAGCGGCGCTCCACCCACCACATCATCACCGCCGCAGCGAGCAGAAAAGTGACGCTGGGCGTCAGCGCCGCGACGGCCGGCACCCATCCGTTGATCACGCCCAGGTTTGAGAACAGGCCGTTCAGCAGATGAAAACCGACCCCGATCATGATCCCCGAGAACACCCGCAGGCTCACCCCGCCCATGCGCGTCTGCATGTAGCCGAAGGGTAGCGCCAGCCCCATCATCACCAGCGCGGCAAAGGGGTAGGCGAGTTTCTTCCAGAGGGCGATCTCGTAGCGCGTGGTGCGCTGATTGTTCTCCTCCAGGTGACGGATGTAGGAATACAAGGTCTCGACCGACATCCGCTCCGGCACCACCATCAGCACCGACAGCACATCCGGGGTCAGTTCGGATTTCCAGAGCAGACTGTCGAGCTTTCCGGTTTCGGTCCGATCAGGCAGGAAGCGGGTCTGCGCCACATTGGTGAGACTCCAGCCGGTACTTTCGTCATAGACACCCTTCTCGGCCTCGCTGATCGAAAGCAGCACCGCCCGGTCGTCGAATTCATACAGACGCACACCCTGCAGCGTGGTGTCCGGCAGCACGTTGCGCACGTTGACGAAGCGTCGGCCGTCGCGAACCCACAGGCCGGTGCGCAGCTCCTGCGAGACCATCGAGCGGGTTGCCGCCAGCCGCCACTGCTGGGCCGCGCGCTCGGCCGGCGGAGCGAGGTACTCGCCAAAAATGAAGGTGATCACCACGAACACGCTGCCAATCGACAGCAGGCCAAGCAGGAAGCGCCGCGTGGACAAGCCAGAGGCCCGAAGCACGGTGATCTCGGAATGCCGGGCGAGGGTCGTCAGTGCGTAGAGCGTACCGATCAGCACCGCGATGGGCATCAGTTCATAGACCCGGCCGGGCATGATCATCGCGACGTAAATCGCCGCGTGATGAAGCATGTAGCCCCCCTTGCCGATCTCGTCGAGCTCGTTGACGAGATCGAAGAACGCGAACAGCCCGAGGAAAGCCAGCAGGACGAGGAACACCGCCGCGTAGATCTCGCGGCTCAGGTAGCGGATATAAACGGGAATCATCAGCGCCTCCGCCAGCGCGCAAATACGCTGATCCGCCGGTAGAACAGGATGGCCAGCACACCGAGCATCGCCAAGTGGGGAATCCACAGCCCCACATCGAAGCGCAGGCGCCCCTGCCCCACCCAGGCCTGGCAGACGCTCACCGCGTTGCTGTAAATCAGATAGACGAGCACCGCGAGGATCAGGTTGTTGGTCCGCCCGGCGCGGGGATTGACGAAGGAAAGGGGGATCGCCAGCAGCGACAGCATGATCGCCAGTACCGGCGTGCTGATCCGAGCCAGCAGTTCGCCCCGGCTGCGGTCATCTGCGCTCTTGATGAGCGCCGGCAAGGCGAGGGTCTTGGGCTGACGGGGCGCCGACTGCGCCTCCCTGGATTCCATCAATATCTGATACCGCTCGAACTCCATCACCCGATAACTCGGCGTGCCGGGCGTGCCTTCGTAGCGCCGGCCACGCTCGAGCACCACATAGCGGTTGCCGGTCGCATCGACTTCGGTGTGGCCTTCCGACGCGACCATCACGCCGAGCCGGCCGTTCTGCATGCTGCTCGCGAACACGTTGCGGGCACGGCCTTCCTCGCCCGACAGCGCCTCGACGAAAAACACCCGCTCACCGCCAGAGGATTCGCGGAACAGGCCTGGCGCAACCCGCGAGACATCGTCGCGGTTGCTGAGCTGCTCTTTATATTCCACGCTCTTCTTCTGAGCCCAGGGCGCCACGAAGAGCGACAGCGCGGCGATCAGCACCACCACCGGCAGCGCAAAGCGCAGCACCGGCCGCACCCACGCGGTAAGCGGCAGGCCGCTGGAGAACCACACGACCATTTCGGAATCCCGATACCAGCGGGAAAGCGTCATCAGCACGGCGATGAAGATCGTGAGCGACAGCACCACCGGCATCTGCGCAACGGCGCCGAAACCGATCAGCGCCAGCACGGCGTCGGCCGGCACGCGACCACCCGCGGCCTGACCAAGCAGGCGGATGAGCACGGTGGAAATCAGGATGGCGAACAGCGCCACGAAAACCGCGACGGCGTTCTGGGTGAATTCGCGCTGGGCGGCTCTGAGAAAAATCATGCGGAGAAGGGGTCTTGCGTTGCCGGACAGCCGTTTTGACGTCCGCCAGGGTGCCGGCCATAATGGCGCGATGTCCCAATGACGCGTGTTTCCAAGGAGAAGCGGGTGGAATTTACCATAAAGGCCGGATCACCGGAAAAACTCAAGAGCGACTGCGTCGTTGTCGGCGTGTACGCCGGCAGCGATCTGACCGCATCCGCCAAGGCCCTCGACAAGGCTGCCGACGGCGCCATCACCGCCCTGGTCGCCCGCGGCGAACTCGACGACAAGGTCGGCGCCACGCTGATGCTCCACGACCTGCCCGGCATCGCCGCACCCCGTGTGCTGCTGGTGAGCCTCGGCAAGGCCGACGAGCTCACCGACAAATCCTACCGCGATGCCGTCGGTGCCGCTGCCAAGCAGCTCGCCGGCTCGGTGGCCGCGGATGCCGCGTTCATCCTCACCGAGACCGAACTGCCCCACCGCGATCTCGCCTGGCGTATCTCCCAGGCCGCGCAGATCCTCAAGGACAGCACCTACCGCTGCGACGAGCTCAAGTCCAAGCGCGAGGAATCGAAGAAAGGCGTGAAGAAGGTCGTCTTCATCGCCAAGGCCAAGGACACCGCCCCGCTCGAAGCCGCCCTGCGCCGTGGTACCGCCATCGCCGAAGGCATGGCCCTCGCCAAGACCCTCGGCAACCTGCCCGGCAACGTGTGCACGCCCACCTACCTTGCCACCACCGCCCGCAAGCTCGCCAAGGATCACAAGATCAAGGTCGAGGTGCTCGAAAAAGGCGACATGGAAAAGCTCGGCATGGGCGCCCTGCTGTCGGTGGCCCGTGGTTCCCACGAACCGCCCAAGTTCATTATCCTCAACTACAAGGGCGGCAAGGCCAAGGACAAGCCGGTCGTGCTGGTGGGCAAGGGCATCACGTTCGACAGCGGCGGCCTCTCGCTAAAGTCAACTGAGGGTATGTTTGATATGAAGTACGACATGAGCGGTGCAGCCTGTGTCCTTGGCGCCATAAAAGCCATAGCCAAACTTGGTGAAGAGATAAATGTTATTGGCTTAATTCCAGCCACAGAGAACATGCCCGGAGGAAGCTCAATCAAACCAGGAGATATAGTTACATCCATGTCCGGAAGTACTATTGAAATCCTAAATACGGATGCCGAAGGCAGAATAATTTTAGCAGACGCTCTTAGCTATTCAAAACTATTCAATCCTGAGTATGTAATCGACGTCGCAACACTCACAGGGGCGACGGTAATCGCTCTTGGAACAAAACGGGCGGCACTTTTCACAAACTCAAGTGAACTGCAAGAAGCGCTCACCAAAGCTGCAAATAATTCAAACGACTTTTGCTGGTCAATGCCTCTGGACGATGAATATTTTGAGAATTTATCCACAAATTTCGCGGACATGGCCAACGTTGGCCCTCCCGAAGGAAGCTTTGGTGCATCAGCCTATTTTCTAAGTCGATTCACCCAGGACGTCAAATGGGCCCATCTCGACATAACAGGCGTTGCCTGGCAAAGAGGAAAAGACAAAAGAAGCACAGGAAGACCTACGCCATTATTAATTCAATTCTTGATCGATCATTGCAACGCAAAAAAACCGTAACAAAAGGACTCGCATAATGAGATCAATCTCACCCGGCCGTCTACGATTCTTGGTGTACTCTTTGCTATTTATAATCGGCGGCGCAACAACTGCTTTTGGAGTTCTCGCAGGCAACGACGGAACTTACAACCTAATCGCACAGGCTGGATCGTCACTACTTGGCGTGACATTAGCTTTTCTAATAACATCAACAGTCGGCGACGAATTGACTGACTCACTTAAAAAATTACTAACGAAACCTCGCTTCACATCACCAAGCCCAAACTTAAGCAAATACGTTGGAACTTGGTATTGCTACTACAGAACCGAAGACAATGGAATTCCGCTATGGATGCATGCAACTGCAACACTTCGCCTTTCGTCAGATGAAATTGGCCTTCATGGCGAACTATCCTGCCATTCCGACAACAAAGGGGAAACAACCTACGAAATCGAGGCTGCCTTTAGAGGAAAAACACTAGTAATATTTGGATCATCCTCCGACGAAAACGAGGAACCATCTATAGATATTTTGCCGTTATTTATGTCGGCGCACAGAGAGTTTCATTGCGGTTTCGTCATACACGAAACTTACGACGCTCACAGACCAATGCGACTCAGTCCAACAATATACTCTCAAGCCCCTCGCCACAAAATAACAACAAAAGGCCCCGTTGATGACGAAGCAGCCGAAGAACTTTTCAAAGACTGGAAATCTCAACTTGACAAGCAATATTGCATCGATGAACTTTTATGAAAAAATTTAGAGCAAGCAGAAGACACAAAAAAACAATTCAACAATACCTATTTTACGACAATTACAAATCCAACAATTCAACCATTACCATTTCATCTGAAAAAGCAGAAGCATCAGATATTGATGAGCTACTAGAGGTAGTATCAAAAAGTAGCCATACCTCTGCGGCACACGCGATCGTAATTGGATGCGGAGATGCAACTCTCGAAATAGAAGCTGCAAAATACATAAAAACAATAAGACACATAACACTTATAGATCAATCTAAATCAATGCTCGCAATCGCCAGCATCAATTGCCGCAACGCGCAATTACCTAACACTACGCTAAAAGGAGATTTTTTCTCTTCAAGAATCATCAAGAAAATTCAACAAATATCGAGACACCAAAGTGCCATCATATTTTTAATTGGGGGCACATTCTCAAATTACCCGACAAAAAAAATGATCGCTTTCTTAAAGAAAATCTTAATAAATCAGACTACATTAATATTAGACTATGGCGCAATCCTAAATAATGGCACCAACAATAAGAAAAAATTATTAAACAAACAAATTCCATCAAACTGCTTGGCATTTTACGAAAGAGGGCTTAGTCAAACCGGCTTAACCCCAAACAAGTACAAGACAAACATCAAAATCTCAACAATAAAAAAGCAAAACCATTTAGCAAGACTGTTTATTTCAAAAAGAATACAAAAAAAACCCAAGGACGCACCACAAAACTTAAGACTATATACAATTAATTACTATACACCTTCAATTCTTGAAGAAAAATTGGCCAAAAGTAAAATTAAAGTCGTATTCTCCAACGAGGAGAGCAAAAAGGCCGTATCTGAATACGGTCGATACTTTTGCATAATGAATAGGCGCACAAACTGAGGGCTAATGCACAGCTATCAGGGCGAAGTTACTACACTCCGTCCAAAGATAGCGCCATTGGGAGTCTAGCAAAGTCCGATTTAAAGAAGGTGATTCTGGCTTTAAGAAGCGATTGTCAGACGAGCAGACTTTTTTTTGCAACAAACGGAAGCCAGGGTGGGAATCTAGGGCTCCCGCAGCTACCCGCATGACATCAATCGTCCTCATCCTCATCGACGTCAAACCCCAGCAGGGTTGCCCGAAACTCGTCGGAGTTGGCAGCCAGCAGGCGCTTGGTCTTGATGCTGGTCTTGACGGAGGTGTTGAGCCGGATGAGGTTCAGGGCGATGTGGCGGACCAGTGCGAGGTTGTGGGCCACATGGCCTGCGCGGGCACGGGCATAGTCGTCGCCGAATTGAACGTCCAGGCACCAGTGAAGCCGGTTTTCCACTTCCCAATGGCTTCTCACGGCGTGCATGAATTTCTCGGCATCGGGGGCAAAGCTGCTGATGTAGTAACGCCGCTCGACGCTGGTCTTCTCACCGACGGTGCGGGTGCGCTCGACCACGGCAAAGCTCTTCAGATCGCGCCACTGCTCGCCCTTGTAGAGCCGATCGCGGGCTTCGAAGGCCCAGCAACGCCGCCACTCGTCTCGGCCATGCCCGCGGTTGCGGCTCTCCCAGGTCGAGACCGCCTGCAGCGCACCGCCCACACCGGCCTGAGCCAGCAGGATCGAGTCGAGCAGCTTCGGATGGTTGTCCTTCACGCACAGCACGTAATCCGCACCGCGCTCGCGAATCTCGCTGGCGATGGCCGTCTGGGTACCCATCGCATCGATGGTGACGATGCAGCCGGCCACGTCCAGCGTGCGCAACAGCTGCGGAATCGCGGTGATTTCGTTGGATTTCCGATCGGTGGCGACCTGCCCGAGCACCAGACCGACTTCGGCAGCAAAGGCGCTGACCATGTGCAACGGCGCCGCTGCCGCCTTGCTCGTCGTGCGCCGGCTCGTCTTGCCGTCGATGGCGATCACCTGCTCCTGCCGCAGCGCCGGAATCACCCCAGCCACCCATTCACGAAACGCC
>NZ_CALAYQ010000117.1:0-38018 GCF_937894855.1 uncultured Zoogloea sp. | reverse complement strand
ATCCTCACCCGCCGCGCCAACGCCGAATGGGCGCTGGTGCAGCAGATGGAGCTGCTGGTCGAACAGTTCGAGGCCATCGAGGACGCCTACCTGCGCGAGCGCAAGGCCGATGTGGTGCAGGTGGTCGAGCGGGTCGTGAAGGTGCTGCTGGGCCACCCGGGCCACCTGCCGCCCAAGCGCAAGGACGGCCTCGGCACCATCGTCGTCGCCCACGACCTGTCGCCCACCGACACCATCGGCTTCAAGGATCACGCCGTCGCCGGCTTCATCACCGATGTGGGCGGCCCCACCGGCCACACCGCCATCGTCGCCCGCAGCCTGTCGATCCCCGCGGTGGTGGCCCTGCGCCACATCCGCCACGTGGTGAAGGACGACGAGCTCATCATCATCGACGGCATCCGCGGCGTCGTCATCGTCGATCCCGACGAGCGGGTGCTCGAGGAATACCGCCTGCGCAAGGCCGCGGTCGAGCTCGAACGCTCCAAGCTCAAGCGCCTCAAATCCACCCGCGCCGCCACCCTCGACGGTGAAGAGGTGCAGATCCTCGCCAACATCGAACTCCCCCCCGACGCCATCCAGGCCAAGGGTGTCGAGGCCGACGGCGTGGGCCTGTTCCGCACCGAGTTCCTCTTCATGAGCCGCGACTCGTGGCCCGACGAGGACGAGCAGTTCGAAGCCTACAAGTCGGTGGTCAAGACAATGGCCGGCAAGCCGGTCACTGTGCGCACCCTCGACGTGGGCGCCGACAAGGAACTCGAAGGCGCCACCCGCCAGGAGGACAACCCGGCCCTCGGCCTGCGGGCGATCCGCTACTGCCTGGCCGAGCCCAAGATGTTCCTCACCCAACTGCGGGCGCTGCTCAGGGCCAGTCACTTTGGCCGGATGAAGATCCTCATCCCGATGCTCGCCAGCAGCCACGAGATCGACCAGACCCTGATCCTCCTCGACAAGGCCAAGGCCCAGCTGCGCGAACGCAAGATCAAGTTCGACGAATCGGTGCCGGTGGGCGGCATGATCGAAGTACCCGCCGCCGCCCTGTGCCTGGGCGCCTTCACCAAGCGCCTGCAGTTCCTGTCGATCGGCACCAACGACCTGATCCAGTACACCCTCGCCATCGACCGGGGCAACGAGGCCGTCGCGCACCTCTACAACCCGCTCCACCCGGCCGTGCTGCGGCTCATCCACCAGACCATCCAGGCCGGCGCCAAGGCCGGGGTGGATGTCTCGGTGTGCGGCGAGATGGCCGGCGACCCGGACTGCGCGCGCCTCCTGATCGGCATGGGCCTGCGCCAGTTCTCGATGCACCCGGCGCAGATCCTCGAGGTGAAGCAGGCCATCCTGCGCGCCGACGCCGCCGACCTCACACCCAAGGTCCAGCGCCTGCTCAAGCTGGACGACCCGGACCGGGTCCGCGAGGCAGTCGAGAAGCTCTAGGCCGCGCACAGGCCCGGGGTTTGACTTGCCCCCGGCCATCGCGCTAATCTTGGTTCTCAGCGCCGATTTGAACCCTTCAGCTTGCGGGCGCTTTAAAAGTACGGCTAAAGCGACGGCAGCCCAGTCCGCGACCGTTCGCCGGCTGGGTTTTTCGTTTTTGGGACGAAACACGAATGCAAGAAGCTCAATCCGTTGCACAATCGGTTGGTCTGGTCGTACCCCAGACAGCGCACTTCACCGAGCCCCTGCCGCTCAAGAGCGGCGGCGTGCTGCCCCAGTACGACCTCGTCTATGAAACCTACGGCACCCTCAACGCCGCCCGCAGCAACGCGGTGCTGGTGTGCCACGCCCTGTCCGGCTCCCACCACGTGGCCGGACAGTACGCCGACGGCAGCGTCGGCTGGTGGGACAACCTGGTCGGCCCCGGCAAACCCCTCGACACCAACCGTTTCTTCGTGATCGGGGTGAACAACCTGGGCGGCTGTTACGGCAGCTCGGGCCCCAACAGCACCAACCCGGCCACCGGCAAGCCGTGGGGCGCCGACTTCCCCTTCGTCACCGTCGAAGACTGGGTCGATGCCCAGGCCCGCCTGGCGGATCGCCTCGGCATCGAGCGCTTTGCGGCGGTGGTCGGCGGCAGCCTCGGCGGCATGCAGGCCCTGTCGTGGACGCTGCAATACCCCGACCGCGTCGCCCACGCGCTGGTGATCGCCTCGGCGCCCAAGCTCACCGCCCAGAACATCGCCTTCAACGAAGTCGCCCGCCAGGCGATTTTGAAGGATCCGGATTTCCACGCCGGCCACTACTACGAGCACGGCGTGGTGCCCACCCGCGGCCTCGCGCTGGCGCGGATGATCGGCCACATCACCTATCTGTCGGACGACGCCATGGGCCAGAAATTCGGCCGGGCGCTGCGCCACGACAAGCCGGTGTTCAGCTACGACGTGGAATTCGAGATCGAGTCCTACCTGCGCTACCAGGGCGACAAGTTCGCCGGTTACTTCGACGCCAACACCTACCTGCTCACCACCAAGGCGCTGGATTACTACGACCCGGCCTTCGACTACAACGGTGATCTGGTGGCTGCCCTCGAGCGCGCCAAGGCCGACTACCTGGTGGTGTCCTTCACCACCGACTGGCGTTTCGCCCCGTCCCGCAGCCGCGAGATCGTCTACGCCCTGATGCACAGCGACCGCCGCGTGAGCTACGCCGAGATCGACTGCGCCGCCGGCCACGACTCCTTCCTCCTCGATGAGCCCCAGTACCACGCCGTGCTGAAGGCCTACATCGACAACATCCAACTGTGAGGGCGGCACGATGAGCTTCCACCGCTTCGACTACGACGTGATCGCCAACTGGATCGAACCCGGCGAGCGCGTCCTCGACCTGGGCTGCGGCGACGGCAGCCTGCTGCGCTATCTTGGCGACGTGCGCCAGGTGCGCGGCTACGGCGTCGAGAACGACCCGGCGCGCCTGCTGGCCTGCGCCCGCAACGGCGTCAACGTGATCCAGATCGACATGGAACAGGGCCTCGCCGGCTTCGACTACGGCTTCTTCGACCACGTCATCATGAGCCTCTCGCTGCAGGCCATGCGCAACACCCAGGGCATCCTCAAGGAAATGCTGCGGGTCGGCCATGAGGCCGTCGTCAGCTTCCCCAACTTCGCCTACTGGCGCCACCGCCAGTCCATCCTCAACGGCCGCATGCCGGTGTCGAAGAACCTGCCCTACCAGTGGTACGACACGCCCAACGTGCGCTTCTTCACCATCGCCGATTTCGACGCCCTGTGCGAACAGGAAGGCATCGTGATCCGCGAGCGGCTGGCCTTCGACGAGGACAAGGTGATCGTCGACGAGCCCAACTTCCTCGCCAGCGTCGCCCTCTACCGGCTCGCCCGGGCCGACGGCGCCGCCGGCTGATGGCCCGGCGGGGATTGAACACTCATCCCCGCCGCCCCCTGCATACGTTCCGGAGCCTGCCATGCCCACCCCGCAACCCGGCATCCTTCAGCCGCTGCCGCCCCTCTCCCGCTATCTCGTCTTCGCCCTTGAGCCCGACACCGACGTCGCCGCCGGCCTCAAGGCCCTGGTAGAGCTCGTCGATGGCGACGCCACCGTCGCCGGCATCGGCGAAGCGCCCCTGTCGGCCATCGGCCGCAGCGTCCCGGGCCTGCGCCCCTTCCCGCCCCTGGCCGGCCCCGGCGTGAGCATTCCATCCACGCCCGCCGCCCTGTGGCTGTGGCTGCGCGGTAACGACCGAGGCGAACTGCTGCTGCGCGGCCGCCGCATCGAGCAGGCCATGGCCCCGGCCTTCCGCCTCGTCGAAACCTGGGACGGCTTCAAGCACGGCAGCGGCCGCGACCTCAGCGGCTACGAGGACGGCACCGAAAACCCGGAAGGTGAAGAAGCCGTCGCCGCCGCCATCGCCGCGGATGGCTCCAGCCTCGTTGCGGTGCAGCGCTGGGAGCACAACTTCAACCGCTTCGAGGCCATGCAGCCCGAAGAGCGCGACCACTGCATCGGCCGCCGCAGGTCCGACAACGAAGAACTCGACGACGCCCCCGAATCGGCCCACGTGAAGCGCACCGCTCAGGAAAGCTTCGACCCCGAAGCCTTTGTGGTACGCCGCTCCATGCCCTGGGCCGACGCCAGCGCCGCAGGCCTGATGTTCGTCGCCTTCGGCCACAGCCTGGATGCCTTCGAAGCCCAGATGCGCCGCATGGTCGGGCTAGACGACGGCATCGTCGACGCCTTGTTCCGCTTCACCCGGCCGCTATCCGGCGCCTATTTCTGGTGCCCGCCGATCAAGGGCGGCAAGCTGCAACTGCCCCTGTAATCCCCAAACAGCAACGGCGCCCCAAGGCGCCGTTGTCGTCTTGCGGCCCGGGTAGGTCAGCGCCTGCGGCGAGCCATCCCCAGCAGGCCCGACACACCCAGCGCCACGAGCGCACCGCTTGCCGGCTCGGGAATCTTCAGGTCAAACGCCACCGTCCGCGCGCCATTGACGTCGTGGTAGGCGAGCGTCCCCGCACCGGCCAGTTCGAGAAATGCGCCCTCAACGAAGTCGTCCGCAGCGTTGAGGCTCGCGGCCGTCACGTCGATGGGCACCGTGAACACCAGCATCTCGTCAGGGTGGATGACAAAGCTGTAGCCGCGGGTGAATGCCGCCAGCACGTCATCCGGGAAGAGGGGTTCGAGATCCTCGTCCAGCAGCGAGAAGTCGATGCCGTCGAGGGTGAGATCCAGGCTGCCGTCGTTGGTGACCACGATCTGCATGAAATCGAGGATGCCGGTGTCGAAGCCGCCCAAGGGCACCCGCAGCAGGCGCTTGAGGTTGTTGCGCAGCAGACCGACGCTTCTCACCGACAGATTCCCTCCGGCAACCGGCTGATAGACCGGCAGCAGGCTCGAGTCGATGGCGCTCAGGCCGGTGGACGCCAGCACGCTGGCCTTGTAGAAGTCGGTGCCGGTCAGGCCGGCCGACAGGGAAGGCGTATCCCGCAACTGCACCGTGTAGCTGTCTGCCTTGCCCACAAAGGCGTAGTCGTCCATGCGGACTGGCGAGACGTAGGAGGCGTCGAGTGTCGATGTCTCCCCACGGCCATCCCAGGTAACGTTTGCGCCGACGGAAATCGTCTTGCTGGCAAAGCTGCCACTGAAGCTGAAATCCACCGACTTGACGCGCTCCTCTTCCAGCGAGAACGACGCCGCCGATCCATTCACCGACCCCGTGGCCACCGAACTGCCATTCACCAGCAAGGTGGTGATCCGGTCGGCCTTCGCGGCCACCGTCACCGACTGGGAGCCGGCGTAGGTGTTCTCGATGGACCCGTAACCCTGAAGCGTGGCGCTGAGATCCGCTCCACCCTTGAAATAGGCCCCGACGTAGCTGCACACGCCAGTCCTGGTACCAGCAGCCCCCACCGTGAGCGGGCAGCCGGCCTCGCCGGGCAGCAGGTAGCTGCGGGTGAGGGCATACGACTTGTCGAACTGGGCGTAGCTACCGGCCGGGTTGGCGTAGCCGGTCAGGCTCTGCCAGCCCGCCGGGATCGGGTGCTCGTTGGTCACACCGGCGCCGGGATTGACGAAGTTGATGCGGTCCACGTCGGTCTGCAGGACGCCCTTGCTCTGGTCGAGCAGGCTGACTTCCCAGGCTTCCTGGTTCTCGGTTTCGAATTCACCGCGGAAGGTGAGCGAATAGGATGGCGATGGACCGGCGGTCGAGCTCATCGTGCGGCTGCCGCTGGCGTACTGTTTGTCGCCATCGGTACAACCGAGGAAGGGGATGCACACGTTGTCCACGTTTTCCGCCCGGAACCCGGCGCTGACGGACGACGGCAACGTGCCGGTGTAGGACCAGCCCGACTGGTTGAACAGCGACGCCGATCCGTAGAACTGCCCATCGGCGAGCACCGGCAAGGCATGGGCTGCCGTACCGATCACCATCGTCGCGCCCCCGAACGCCATGCGAAGCAAGCGCAAATGCGGTCCGTATCTCATCTGACACCTCCCTTGAATGCAGTGACCTGACATCGGTTCGACGCCCGCCTGCCAAGCGGAGCGACACTGCGTTCAGGCTACATGCGGCGAGGTTCCAGAACGGTTACACCGTCAGCGCACCCTTGGCCCGCTCCAGCATCTCGCGCAGATGCTGCCGGTAGCCGACGACCCACGGAGCGGCGGTCTCACCGGGGAGGAACTCGCCCGCGTAAAGCCGGACGGCCTCGGCCACGCGGTCCTGCCGCCCGCCGGCGCTGACCAGACGGCCAAGCAGTTCGCAGGCATCGACCGAACACAGGCTGCTTGGCAGGCTGACGAAGCCGTGCTTCACATGCACCCAGTTCAGCGGCGGCTCGCCTTCGCGGCGCCCGAGGCGGCGCAGGCGGTGGAGGGCGACCTTCAGGTTCTGCATGGCCTGGGCGCCTTCCGAATCCGGCCACAGCATGTCGGCGAGGCGTTCGGCGGGCACCTTCTGGCCGCCGGCGCAGATCAGGGCGATCAGCAGCATCTTGGTGCGCACGCCCTTCCAGTCCCGGTCGTAGATGCGCCGGCCGTCGATCTCGACGACAAACTCGCCCAGGGTGCGGATGTTCACCCGAGCGCCGGTCTCGGTCGATCCGCGGGACGCGGGGGTCAAGACGGCTTCCAGCTCGGCCAGCCAGGCGGCGTTGCGGTGGAGCGGCACCAGCCGCTCGCCGACGGGCACCAGCTCGCGGGCGGCGGCGAGCATCCGCCGGGCCCGGTCGAATTCGCCCGCGCGCACGTCGAGCATCGCCTGCTCCTGACGGGCCACCGCGGCCACCCGACGCAGGCCCAGATGCAGCCAGCGGGGCACCCAGACGGCGGCCAGGGCGCGGGCTTCGGGGCCGCGCTGCAGATCGGCCAGGGCCTGGATGCGCAGCAGGCGGGCGATGGTCGAGGTCATCCGGCAATCGTCCGGGGCGCAGCCGGACAGGCATTCGTCGCCATGCACCAGCGCCCGCAGGGGCTGCCCGTCCCGCAAGGCCAGCGCGCCGAGGGCGAGGTGGCGGTAGGCCTGGAGCAGCGCCTGGCGCGCCGGGATGACTCGCGCGCCCAGCGCCTGGGCCAGCTTCCGCACCTCGTCGCAACGGCCCAGATCGGCCGCGGCGTAGGTCCGGTGGGCCAGCAGCGGCAGGGTCACGGCGTCGGACAGCGTCTCCACCCCGGGCAGCCCCGCGCCCGCCGAGAGGATCCCATGGGCCCGCTCCGCATCGCCGCCCAGCAGGCCGATGAGGCCGAGGGCGCTATGCACCAGCACCCGCGGCAGCAGACCGGCGCCGTCCAGATGGCACAGGAGCTCGACGTCGGAGAGCCTCACATCCGCCCGCGTCACTTCGCCGGCCAGGCAATCGACAAAGCAGGCCAGCGTGCGGTGGACCAGCTCCAGCGGCAACGAGCCCACCGCGACGGCAATCCGCTCGCCTTCGGCAAAGGCAGCGCGGGCGAGGTCCACATTGCTGTCGAGGATCAGGGTCAGCAGCCCCTTGCGCAGCAGCAGCGCCGAACGGGCATGGGGCGACAGGGCTGCGTCCCCGGCGATCAGCTCGGCCAGGCGGGCGCGCAGGATATCGAGGGGCTCGTCGCCGGCATCGCCCCGCAGCTGGGCGTCGCAGGCGGCGGCGCAGCTGAGGGCCTGGATGTCGGGCGGCGCGTTGCCGGCCGGATCGACCAGCCGTGACGCCAGTAGCGCGATCTCGACCCGGGGGTCATCCACGAGGCCCAGCAGGTCGACGCCGCGGGCGCCGGCCGCCTGCAGCATGAGCAGGCCCGCCCGAGCGCCGTGAAAATCCATCTCGAACCAGCGTCGCAGGCAGGTCCGTTCCAGCGTGGCGCAGGGATAGGGCAAGGCTAGCGGGGAATTCTCGGGCGTCTCGGTCATGGCTCCCACACCGGGGTCGGGCTGGCGCCCGTGCCCCGCTTGATCTCGTCCACCATTTAGCCATGAGATGTGTGATCCCCTGACGGCGGCAGGGGATTGTTGGTGATTTTTTACAAAAATCGCATTTATCCAGGTGTTTCCGCCGGACGCGACAAACCCACCGGAAGGCCGTAAAGTCGGCCCTGCCCTCCCCTGCCGGTCTTCCATCGCTGCCGTGACTCGCCCCGCTCCCCTCCCGCCGCCCGCCGACGCGTGGCTCATCTGGTTCGACGGTGCCGCCCACCCCAATCCCGGGCGGATCGGCCTTGGTGCGCTGCTGCTGGGGCCCGAGGGCCAGCGGATGGATGTGTCGGAGCCCGGCGGGCGCACCGGTTGTAACAACGAGGCCGAGCTGCTGGCCCTGGGCCGGGCGCTGGAGCTGGCGCTCGCCGCTGGCGCGCAACATCTGGTGGTGAAGGGAGACAGCGATTTTGCGGTGCGTCACCTGCGGGGCGAGGCGCACACCGCAGTACCGCGGCTGGTCGGCCTCATCGACGGCACCCTCGCCCTGCTGGCGCGCTTCACGTCGGTGCGGCTGGAATGGGTGCCCCGCCACCGCAACCCGGACGCCGACCGGCTCTCCCGGGCCGCCATCGGCCTGCCCGACAAGCCTCCCCTACGCCCCGTCTCGCGGCGCCGCCGGCGCTAGTTCGGCATCCAGCAGCCGGGCCGCGACGAGGCCGTTGACCAGTCCGAAGAGCGTCGCCGCCAGCGCAAACACCGGCACCAGATAGAACACCCCGTCGTGGGGCACCAGCCACAGGCGGGCCACCACCAGCTGGCCGCCGATGTGGGCGAAGGCCGCCAGCACGCTGTGGCTCACCGGCCCGAACCAGCGCCTGGGCAGATGCATCGCCGCCCCCAGCACGGCCAGGCTGGCGAGGCTGCCGGCGAGGCTCAGGAAGAAGCCCGGCGCCAGGAACTGCCCCAGCACCAGACTCCCCACCAGCACCCGCAACAGCGCCACCCAGGCCGCTTCGCGCCAGCCCCAGCGGGCCAGCACCACCAGCGTCACGATGTTGGCGAGCCCCGGCTTGACGCCAGGCAGCGGCAGCGGGATCGCCGCCTCGGCCACCGTGAGCACGATGGCGGCCGCCGCATGACGCGCCACCCGGTGGTCATCGGCGGTGGGGACGAGACGGAGCTCAGTAGTTGAGGGAGTCATAATCGGCCCGCCGCCCGGAGAGGGCGAGACTCACCTGATTGGGCGCGCAGATCGCCACCGCCCCGGCGCTGGCCAGCCAGCCCTGGCGCACGCAATACTGGCGCGGCCCCGGATCGCTGGCCACGCGGGCCCGGCCGGGCTGCACCTCGATGCGCGTGGTGCCGAGCGGGCCGGGCACCTCGACGATGCGCGGGGCGGAGAGATCCACCTCGGCGAACACCTGCCCGCCGGCCTTGATGATGGCCTTGTCGGGCCGGCCGCCCTGCCACAGCACGAGGGCCGATCCGACGCTGAACGCCAGCGCCGCCGCCAGCACGAGCCCGTCGCCCATCCGCAGATGGACGGCCCAGGCGGCCAGCCAGCGGCGTACGGCGGGCAGATCCGGCACGGGTCAGGTCTTGAAGGAGCGATGCCGCACGAGCACCCGGGCGCTCTCGCGGAAACGCTCGGCGAGCTGCTCGGCGATGTACACCGAGCGGTGCTGGCCGCCGGTACAGCCGATCGCCACGGTGAGGTAGCTGCGGTTGTCGTTTACGTAGGAGGGCAGCCACTGGGCCACGAAGCGGTAGATGTCGTCGGTCATCTGGCCGACTTCGGGCACCCGCTCGAGGAAGTCGATCACCGGCTGGTCGCGCCCGGTGAGGGGCCGCAGCACCGGGTCGTAGTGCGGGTTGGGCAGGCAGCGCACGTCGAACACCAGGTCGGCGTCCATCGGGATGCCGTGTTTGAAGCCGAAGGACTGGAACAGCAGGGTGATCTGGTCGCCCGCTTCCAGACGCATGAAGCTCTTCACCCAGTTGCGCAGGGTGTTGGCGGAGAGATCGCTGGTGTCGATGCGGTGGCCGAGCTCGGAGATCAGCGCCAGCGCTTCCCGCTCGCGGGCAATGGCCTCGGCGAGGGTCACGTCGTCGTCGCCCAGCGGATGCTTGCGGCGGGTTTCGGAGAAGCGGGCGATGAGGGTGTCGTCGCGCGCATCCAGGAACAGGAAGCGCACGTCGCCAATCATGGCGCGCAGGGATTCGATCTGCTGGGGCAGTGCGGCGATGCCGGCGCCGGAGCGCACATCCACCGCCACGGCGATGCGCTGATAGCCGGAGCCGCGCAGATGGGTGACAAGCTGGGGCAGCAGCGCCGACGGCAGGTTGTCGACGACGTAATGGCCGCAGTCCTCCATCACGTTGAGCGCGACGCTCTTTCCGGAACCGGACAGACCACTGATCAGGACGAGTTGCATGGTGAAACCTGCTTTGGGGAGGCCCGCACCCGAAGGTGGGCGGCCCGTCTGCGACGAAATGCCGCAGTTCTTATGAGAATAGTGGTCAAGCTTCGCACAAGCTACTCTCCCCCGTTTCTACAAAAAGTCACATAACTGTTAATTCATGTGGCGCAGAGCTTATTTTCACGAATTTCCACCACGCCGGCCCGCAAAAGCTCCGCCACCAGCCAGTCGGCGAGGGCCTCCGGCGTCAGTCCGAGGAAGCGCCGGTTGGCGTCGCGGAACAGCGCCACCCGGGCCAGATGATCCGGCAGGCTGTCGAGGGGCATCGTCCGCCGCTCCAGCAGGGTGAAGGTGAAACAGGCGCGGATCGCGTTGCGGGCCATCCGCGCGCCGTCCTCTTCAAAGTAGCGCAGCCGGGCGAAGGCCGCAGCGAGCGCCGCGTCCACCTCGACGAAGGGCGCGCCGTGGCCCGGGATCACCCAGTCGATGGGCAGCCGTCCGATGGCCTCGAGGGTTGCCCGCGCCGCCTCGAGGCCACCACCCGCGCCGATCACGTCGGCGAACAGGATGCCGAAGCCGTTGCGCCACAGGGCGTCGCCGGAGATCAGCCCGCGGACATCCGGCGCGTGAAAGACCAGCGCGTCCATGTCGTGCCCCGGTGCCGGTAGCGCCTGCCATTCGAACCCGCCCATCACCATCCGGTCGCCGGGCACCAACGCGTGGTCGGGATGGAAGGCCTCGCCCTGCTGGTCGGTGGTGGATAGCAGCAGCGCGTCCTCGTCCCAGGTCTTCACCGCGTCGACGATGCCGTGGGGCACGCAGATCCGGCAGCCGAACGCCCGCTGCACCGCGGCGTTGCCGCCGATGTGGTCGGAGTGGGAATGGGTGTTGAGCAGGCGGGCGAGCCGGCGCGGGCCGAGGGCCTCGCGGACCAGCGCGACGGTCTGGGCGGCGTGGGTCACGTAGCCACTGTCGATGAGCGTAGCTTCGCCGTCGTCGAACAGCAGGATGTTGTTGGCCGACAGCCAGCCTCGCTCCAGCACCCGGATGCCGGGAGGCAGCATGGCCGCGTTCAGTCGGCGGCGTCGGCCGGGCCGGTGGCCAGCGGTGGCGCTTCGGCCACGGCCTCGCTGCCGGCGGGATCGGAGTCGGTCTCGCCGAAGATCTCGTCGGCACTGCGGCCACAGCCGGTGCAGTAGCCGTCCTCGATCTCGCAGACGCCGATGCAGGGGTTCTCTTCGCTCATCGCCGCCTCACCCGTTGCCCACGCACTCGCCGCGCAGGCCGCCCTCGAAGAGGTCGGCGGCAGCCCGGCGGCTGGCCACTTCGGCCAGGATCGCGCGCTTGCGGTCGTCGTCGGCGCGGCCCCAGTCGGTGATTTCGGGGATGGTGCGGAAACAGCCTTCGCAGTAGCCCGTGGCCGGGTTCATGCGACAGACGGAGGTGCAGGGAGATTGGATGGTCATGATGCGCTCTGGGGGTCGACGCCCGCCGCTCGTTGTCGGCGGGTCTTCGTGGACCTTGCAGCTTATACGGGCTTGGCCCGCTTCGCCAGCACCGCCCGCGCCACCTTTGATGCCGGCGGGCGGCCCAGGCGCTCGCTGATCCAGCCTGCGGTATCGACGAGCTTGTCGAGGTCGATGCCGGTGTGGATGCCGAGGCCGTCCAGCAGATACACCACGTCTTCGGTCGCCACGTTGCCCGAGGCGCCCGCCGCGTAGGGGCAGCCACCGAGGCCTGCCACCGCCGCGTCGAACACCGCCACGCCTGCTTCGAGCGACGCGTAGATGTTGGCCACCGCCTGCCCGTAGGTGTCGTGGTAGTGGCCGGCGAGCTTTTCGACCGGCACCTTGCGGGCCACCACGTCCAGCATCTGCCGCGTCTTGCCCGGGGTGCCCACGCCGATGGTGTCGCCGAGGCTCACCTCGTAGCAGCCCATCTGGTAGAGCGTGGCGGCCACGTCGGCCACCGCTTGCGGATCGACTTCGCCCTCGTAGGGGCAACCCAGCACGCAGGAAACGTAGCCGCGCACCTTCACCCCCGCCGCCTGGGCCGCGGCCATCACCGGCTCGAAGCGCTTGAGGGATTCGGCGATGCTGCAGTTGATGTTCTTGCGGCTGAAGGATTCGGACGCGGCGCCAAACACCGCCACCTCCTTCGCCCCCACCGCCAGCGCCGCCTCGAAGCCCTGCAGGTTGGGCGTGAGCACCGGGTAGCTCACACCCGGCAGGCGCTGGATGCGGCGCATCACCTCGGCGTTGTCGCCCATCTGGGGCACCCACTTGGGCGACACGAAGGACGTGGCTTCGATGGCGGGCAGGCCGGCGGCGCCCAGACGGGCGATCAGCTCGACCTTGGTTTCGGTGCTGACCACCTGCTTTTCGTTCTGCAGGCCGTCGCGGGGGCCCATCTCGACGAGGCGGACATGGGTTGGGAGAGTCATCGGATTTCCTTGGCAGCGCTTCAATGCACCGCCAATTTTAATTGCATAACCTCGAGATTTCCGCACTTTTTATCCGCTTGTCTTTATGCGGAGGGCGGAGAGCGCTTTAAATTCAGCCGACGAAACACCGCCGGGCCTTGTCAGCCCGTGGCCTGGGGCCGCCGCCGGAAAATGCGGGCGACGAAACGCCACAGCATCACGATCATCACCACCGCCAGCACGCAGAACACCGCCAGCGCCCCGAGGAAGATCAGCGGCTGGTGGATCAGCGTCCACATGCCGCCGGCGAACAGCGCGTCCTCGCCCAGCGACGTGACCACGTTGCTCACCGGCTCGGGCGAGGTGTTGATCGCTGCCCGGGCGCTGGCCTTGGCAAAGTGGGTGCCGGCCGCCAAGGTGCCGCCGAGCAGGCCCATGGCAATCTGCAGCGCACCGCCCTGGTCGCCCATCACCGCCGCGGCCAGCGCCGCGCCGGCGGGGATGCGGATGAAGGTGTGGGCGGCATCCCAGAGGGAATCCAGCCAGGGCAGCTTGTCGGCGAAGAACTCGACGAGCAGCAGCAGGCCGGACACCCCGAGCACCAGCGGATGGGCCAGCACGCCGAGGCCGCCCGGCAGGTGCACGCCGGCGAAGCGCGCCAGCGCGCCGAGCACGAACACCAGCGCGTAGAGGCGCAGCCCGCTGGCCCAGCCGAGGCCCGCCGCCAGCGCCGCCAGCGAGGCGAGGTCCACCGGCACGTCGCGCCAGTCGAGCAGCGGCTTGACGCTATCGGCGAGGGTGGCGGGATCAAGGCCGGCGATGTCCATCCGGCGGGCCTAGGCTTTCAGGAACTGCGCATGGTGGGCCAGGTGGTCCGCCATGAAGGTGGAGATGAAGTAGTAGCCGTGGTCGTAGCCCTCATGCAGGCGCAGGGTGAGGGGCTGGCCGTCGCAGCACACCCACTCGAAGCGGTCCGGGTTGAGCTGGGTGGCCAGAAACTGGTCGGCCATGCCCTGATCGATGAGGATCGGCGGGCAGCGCCGGCCGTCCTCCACCAGCGCGCAGGCGTCGTGCTCGCGCCACACTGCCCGGTCGGTGCCGAGGTAGCCGCTGAAGGCCTTCTCGCCCCACGGGCACAGGCTGGGCGCGGTGATCGGCGCGAAGGCCGACACCGAGCGGTACAGATCCGGATGGCGCAGGGCCAGGGTGAGCGCCCCGTGGCCGCCCATCGAGTGCCCGAAGATGCCGCAGCGCTTGAGATCGGCCGGGAAGCGCAGGCCGATGAGCTGGCGCAGTTCGCCGGTGATGTAGCTTTCCATCCGCCAGTTGCGGGCCCAGGGCTCGCGGGTGGCGTCGAGATAGAAGCCCGCGCCGATGCCGAAATCCCAGGCGTCGGCCTCGCCGGGGATGCGCGCGTCGCGGGGGCTGGTGTCGGGCGCGACCAGCATCAGCCCCAGCTCGGCCGCCAGCCGCTGGGCGCCGGCCTTGATGGGGAAGGTCTCCTCGGTGCAGGTGAGGCCGGCGAGATAGAACAGCACCGGCACCGGCCCGTTGGCTGCCTGGGGCGGCACGAAGACCGAAAAACGCATCGCCAGCCCGATTTCCCGCGACTGGTGGCGGTAAAACCCCTGCCGGCCGCCAAAGCAGAGGTGCTGGGAGAGGGTTTCGAAGGGCATGGCGGCGTTCTTCAGTAGATGACCACCGAGCGGATCGACTCGCCGCGCTTCATGAGGTCGAAGCCGTCGTTGATCTGGTCGAGGCTGAGGGTGTGGGTGATGAGGTCGTCGATGTTGAGCTTGCCTTCCATGTACCAGTCGACGATCTTCGGCACGTCGGTGCGGCCACGGGCGCCGCCGAAGGCCGAGCCCTTCCAGACGCGCCCGGTGACCAGCTGGAACGGCCGGGTGGAGATCTCGGCGCCGGCCTCGGCCACACCGATGATCACCGACTGACCCCAGCCCTTGTGGGTGCATTCGAGCGCCTGGCGCATCACCTTGGTGTTGCCGATGCACTCGAAGCTGTAGTCGGCGCCGCCGTCGGTGAGCTGGACGATGTGATCGACGACGTTTTCCACGTCGTTCGGGTTGATGAAGTGGGTCATCCCGAACTTGCGGGCCATGGCTTCGCGGGCCGGGTTGAGGTCCACGCCGATGATCTTGTCGGCGCCCACCATCTTGGCGGCCTGGATCACGTTGAGGCCGATGCCGCCGAGACCGAACACCACCACGTTGGCGCCGGCCTCGACCTTGGCGGTGAACAGCACGGCACCCACGCCGGTGGTCACGCCGCAGCCGATGTAGCAGACCTTGTCGAAGGGCGCGTCTTCACGGATCTTCGCCAGGGCGATCTCGGGCACCACGATGTAGTTCGAGAAGGTAGAGGTGCCCATGTAGTGCAGGATCGGCTTGCCATCCAGGCTGAAGCGGCTGGTGGCGTCGGGCATCAGACCGCGACCCTGGGTGCTGCGGATCTTCTGGCACAGGTTGGTCTTGCGCGACAGGCAGAACTTGCACTCGCGGCATTCCGGCGTGTAGAGCGGGATCACGTGGTCGCCGGCCTTCAGCGACTTCACATCCGGGCCCACATCGACGACGACGCCGGCGCCTTCGTGGCCGAGGATGGCCGGGAACAGGCCTTCGGGATCGCCCCCCGACAGCGTGTAGTAATCGGTGTGGCAGATGCCGGTGGCCTTGACCTCGACCAGCACTTCACCGGCCTTGGGGCCTTCGAGGTCGACGGTTTCGATGGTCAGCGGGGCGCCGGCTTTCCAGGCGACGGCAGCACGGGTCTTCATGGGTGTTCTCCGGGGGGTTTCGGGTTATTGGGGTGTTATAGGTGTTTTTCGTCGCGAATGCGCTTGCCCACGGCGGGCGGGTGATACGCAGCCATCGACCGCAGGAGCGCGAAGAGGTTGTCCTCGACGAGCAGCAGGCCGCGGTTTTCCTGCTTCATGAAGCCTTCTTCCACGCCCCGCTCCATCATCTGGACAAGGGGCAGGTAGTAGCCCTCCACGTTGAACAGCGCCACCGGCTTGTTGTGGAAGCCAAGTTGGGCCCAGGTGAGTATCTCGAACAGCTCTTCAAAGGTGCCGAGCCCGCCGGGCAGGGCGATGAAGCCGTCGGCGAGCTCCGCCATCCGCGCCTTGCGGGTGTGCATGGAGTCGACCACTTCGAGCCGGGTGAGGCCCTCGTGGCCCACTTCCCAGTCCATGAGCACCCGCGGGATGACACCGACCACCTTGCCACCGGCGGCGAGGCAGGCATCGGCGACCACGCCCATCAGCCCGACGTTGCCGCCCCCGTAGACCAGCTCGATGCCGCGCTCGGCGAGGAGCTTGCCGAGGGCTTCGGCCGCCGCCCGATAGGCCGGCCGCACGCCTGTGCGGGAACCACAGAAGACACAGATGCGCCGCATGGTTGGCGCTCCGTCAGAAGGGGCCTTTTTCGAGCCAGCGCTCGAGCTGCGGGAGGCGGTCGTTGCCCCAGAAGCCTTCACCTTCGACGATGAAGTAGGGCGAACCGAACACGCCGCGGGCTTCGGCCAGATCGATCTCGGCCTTCAGGCGGGCCTTGGTGGCCGGATCGGAGAAGGCGTCGGCGACTTCCTCCCGATTGATCTTGAGGGCGTCGGCGATGTCGAGGAGGACGCTGGTCTCGGCGATGTTGCGGCCATCGACGAAGTAGGCGCGGAACACCGCGTGGGCGAAGGCGCGGGCCTCTTCGGGGTCGCGGTCGGACAGCCACTGGAAGGCGCGGGCGGCATGTTCGGTGTGCGCCGGGTAGGGGCTGGGCTGCTTGAAGGGGATGCCGAAGAAGGCGGCGGTGCGCTCGGTGTCGCGCTGCACGTACTCGGTGCGCATCAGGCCGGCCGGGATCTTCATGCCGCCCTGGGGCTGGAACTGCGCATCGAGGACGATGGCGTGCCACATCACGGCACGCCCGTGGCGGGCGGCGAGCTCGTCGATCCGCTCGGAAGCCATATAGCCGTAGGGCGAGGAGAAATCGAAATAGAAGTCGATGGGGGCGGACATGCGGGTCTCCGGGAGGCGATTTTTCTGTGATGCCGGTTGGGTCGGTCAGCCCGCATTATCCATGCCGGGCGACCGAAGGGCATCACATTGCGTGTCGCTCCGACGACCGGCCGCTCAGAACCCGCCTTCGGCCAGCCAGCGCTCCACCTGGGGCAGCCGGTCGGCCCCCCAGAAGGCTTCGCCGTCGACGATGATGAAGGGCGAGCCGAACACCCCGCGCGACAGCCCCAGATCCACCTCGGCGGCGAGCCGCGCCTTGATCTCGGTGCCGGAGAGCACCGCCGAGAGCTCGTCCCGGTCGATGCCCTGCCCGGCGGCGATGTCGAGCACCGCGCCGAGATCGGAGATATTCACGTCATTGACGAAATACGCCCGGTAGGCGGCGAGGCCAAAGGCCCGCGCCTTTTGCGGGCTGCGGTCGTTGATCCACAGAAAGGCCCGCGCGGCGTGCTGGGTGGGGATCGGGAAGGTGCTGGGCTGCTTGAAGGGCAGGCCGAAGTAGCGCGCCGAGCGCTCGATGTCGTGCATCGAGTAGGCGCCCTTGAGCGGGATCGACGGCAGCGGCGCGAGGCCGGTGACCTTGAAGGTAACCCCCAGCAGGAAGGGATGCCACAGCACCGTGCGCCCGAAGCGTTCGGCCAGGGCGTCGATCTTCTCGGCGGCGAAGTAGCCGTAGGGCGACGAGAAATCGAAATAGAAGTCGATGGGGGCAGTGCTGCGCCGGGGTTCGGTCATGGGTCGGTCTCCGTCAGGGGGTCTTGGGCCACAGGATCAGCTGGGTGCAGCGGAACAGCGCCAGCCGCCGGCCGCAGCCGCCGCTGGTGACTTCGGAATCCCACACCTGGGTGTTTCGCCCGATGTGCACCGCCGTGGTGTTGCACAGGAGCACGCCGTCGGTCTGGGTGCCGAAGAAGTTGGTCTTCAGCTCGATGGTGGTGAAGCTCTTGGCGCCTTCAGGCAGGTGGGCGCGGGTGGCGTAGCCCGCCGCGCTGTCGGCCATGGCGATGATCGTCGCGGCGTGGAGATAGCCGTTGGGGGCCAGCATCTCGGGGCGGATCAGCATCCGCGAACCCATGCGCCCCGGTTCGAGGGTCACGGCCTCGAAGCCGAACCAGCCCGGCAGATGGCCCGCACCCCGGGCGTTGAGGAAATCGAGGTCGATGCCTTCGGCGAGCCGGGGTTCGGCCATCACGGGTCTCCGGTATCAGCTTTCCAGGGCCTCGAGGGCACCCAGGTAACGGGGCATGAGATCCTCGCGCCGGCTCACGTTGATGCCCAGGTCGCGGATCAGGCCGTCCTTGAGGCCATACACCCAGCCATGCACCGTGAGCCGCTGACCCCGCTTCCAGGCATCCTGGACGACGATGGTCTGGCAGACGTTGACCACCTGCTCGATGGTGTTGAGCTCGCACAGGCGGTCGTGGCGCATCTCGGGCGGCAGCAGATCGACGCGGCTGACGTGCTTCACGTGAACATCCTGCACGTGACGCAACCACAGATCGACCAGCCCGACGCGATCCCGCTGCAGCGCCGCGCGCACGCCGCCGCAGCCGTAGTGGCCGACGACCATGATGTGCTTCACCTTCAACACATCCACCGCAAACTGGATCACCGACAGACAGTTGAGGTCGGTGTGCACCACCACGTTGGCCACGTTGCGGTGGACGAAGACCTCGCCCGGCATCAGGCCGATGATCTCGTTGGCCGGCACGCGGGAATCGGAACAGCCGATCCACAGGAACTCGGGCGCCTGCAGGGTGGAGAGCTTCTCGAAGTAGCCCGGATCGACCTGACGCATGCGCCGCGCCCAGGCCAGATTGAAGTCGAAGAGGTGGAAAAGGTTTTCGTTCTGCACTTCGCTCTCAGACCAGTTTTCCAGGTCGAGGGAGAGGAACATCGTGCCTTCCACGGGGGTCGGGTAGTAGGCCGGCGCCTCCTTGAAACCCAGCTCCCGGTAGAGCTTCACGGCGATGCGCATGGCCGGCAGGGTGTCGAGCATCACCCTGCGGTAGCCCAGCACCTTGGCGGCCTTGATGGCGGCCAGCGCGAGCTCCCGGCCGACTCCGGCGCCACGCGCCTCGGGCTCCACGTAGAGCCGCTTCATCTCGCAGATGCCTTCGGTGGAGGGGCGGATGCCCACACAGCCGGCGGGCTTGCCGTCGAGCTCGGCAAAGAACAGCCGCCCTGCGGGCGCGGCATAGGCGCCGGGCAGGGAGGCCATTTCCTCCCCGAAATTCTGGAAACCGAGATCTACGCCCAGCCAGGCGGCGTAGTTGCGGAAAAACTGGCGGACATGCTCGATCTCGGCGTGGTCATCGGCACTGAGGATGCGAAGGGTAACGGCCATCGATCAATTCCATCACAAGTCGAAACAACCCAGCAGGATACTCGTTCAGGCCGGCCGTTTCACCCCCGGGCATGGGCCGGACCACGCCTTTTTGTGCACGAAGCCCTTTCAGGCAGGCTTTTCCTGACGGCCGTGCATGACCATGATCGTCTGCTGCATCACGGCGCAGAGCGTCCACTCCTCGGCCTTCACCGCAAAGACTTCGGCCTTGGTGATGATCAGCGTGCGCCCCGGGCGGATCACCTCGCCCCGGGCCACCAGCCGCTCGCCGTCCGCGGGGGCGATCAGGTTGATCTTGTACTCCACCGTCAGCACGCTGGCGTCGGCCGGGGTGAGCGTGTTGGCAGCGTAGCCGGCCGCCGAGTCGGCGATCATCCCCACCACCCCGCCGTGGATGAAGCCATGCTGCTGGGTGATGCCCTCCCTGTACGGCAGGTGGATCTCGGCGTAGCCGGGCTCGACCACCGCCATCTTCGCGCCGATCAGCGCCATCGCGTGCTGCAGGTCGAAGCTCGCCCGGACGCGGGCGGCGTAGTTCGGGTCGCGGGGGCGGAAGGGCTCCAGGGGCGGGCGGGTCATGGCTTGTCTCCTTTTATTGGCACGGCCTGTGCCGGCGCCTTGAATTACGTTTACGTAAACGTAATTTTGGTGGTAAAAAAGATCAAGCGCCTTCGCCCAGACGGGCGGCCAGCGCGGCGTGGGCGGCGGCAGCGCCTTCCGGGTTCTCGGCCAGCTGTTCGGCGCACTGCTTCTCGAGGATGTCGATCTCGCCGAGCACCGCGGCGATGTCCTCGCGCTGCTGCTCGAGGGCCCGCCGACGCTCGGCCAGCACCACCAGCAGGCGGCGCAGCTGCGGGGCCGAATCGCGCAGGCCGTCGTACATGCCGAGCAGCTCGCCGATCTCGGCCAGCGACAGGCCGAGCCGCTTGCCGCGCAGGATAAGGCCCAGACGGGTGCGGTGGCGCTTGTTGTAGATGCGGTTGCGGCCGGCACGGACGGGCGCGAGCAGGCCTTCGTCCTCGTAAAAGCGGATGGCACGCGGGGTAATCCCGAACTCGCGGGCCAGATCACCGATGGTGTAGGTTGTTTCCTCGATCATCGAATCAGTAAATCAGATTTCCCGAGGCCGGACAACGCGGCCGACGGATTTCCAGGAGAACAGCAGCAATGAGCACCCCGACCCTCGAATACCCCTTCGACAGCGTGCCGGAGGCCGGCGAGACCCGCGAGGTCGCCCCCGGCGTGTCCTGGATCCGCATGCCGCTGCCCTTCGCCCTCGACCACATCAACCTGTGGCTCATCAAGGACGGCGAAGGCGTGGCGATCGTCGATACCGGCTACGCCCTCGACGCCACCCGCGACGCCTGGGAGACCATCCTCGCCCGCCTCGGCAAGCCGGTGACGCGGATCATCGTCACCCACTGCCACCCGGATCACCTGGGCCTCGCCCGCTGGCTCTCCGACAAGACCGGCGCCGGCGTGGTGATGTCCCAGGGCGAGTACCTCGGCGGCTACGCCCTGTGGCACCAGCTCACCGGCTACGACGTCACCTCGATGGTGGCCCACTTCCGCCACCACGGCCTCGACGACGACCGCGCCGCTGCACTCTCGGGCCGGGGCAATGCCTACGCCCGCGGCGTGCCGTCGCTGCCCGCCACCTACCAGCGCCTCATCGACGGCGACACGCTCTCGATCGGCGGTCAGAAGTGGCAGGTCATCGTCGGCTACGGCCACGCACCCGAGCACGTCTCCCTCTACTGCGAGGCCATCGGCGTGCTGATTTCGGGCGACATGCTGCTGCCCCGGATCTCCACCAACGTCAGCGTTTTTGCTGCGACGCCACATGACGACCCGCTCGGCCGCTTCCTCGATTCGATCAGCGCTTTCAAGCAGTTGCCAGACACGTCGCTCGTGCTACCATCCCACGGGAGGCCGTTCCGCGGCATCGCCCTCCGGGTTGATCAGCTCGTCCAGCACCACGACGACCGCTGCGCGGAACTGCTTGCTGCATGCACCGATCCCCGCAGTGCGGAAGAGATTCTTGCGACCCTCTTCCCGCGCGAGCTGGATACGCATCAGGTCATGTTTGCAATGGGGGAGGCCATCGCCCACCTGAACCACCTCGAACACAAGGGCGAGCTGGTAGGCCGGGTCGGAGACGATGGGGTGGTTCGTTTCGTCAAAAGCATCTAACAAGGAGTGCCCAACAATGGCTGCGCCAGAAAAAGAAGTCGCCAAGTCCGAACTGCCGGACCCGAAGGAAGTCGCCAAGACCTACGCCGAAGTCGCCCAGCGCGCTTCCAAGCTGCTGGCCGACCACATCCAGAAGCAGGTCCAGAAGGGCATGTCCGCCCCCACCGACGAGCTGGGCATCGCCCAGGCCTTCATGGACATGATGGGCAAGCTGCTGGCCAACCCGTACCGTCTGGCCCAGGCTCAGATGAATCTCGTCTGGGATTACTTCTCCCTGTGGCAGCACTCCATGATGCGTTTCACCGGCATGGCGCCCAGCGCCCCGGTCGCCGCCCCCGCCAAGGACGACAAGCGCTTCAAGGATGAAGAATGGCAGGAGCACTTCCTGTTCGACTTCATCAAGCAGTCCTACCTGATCACCGCCCGCCACATCCACGACACCGTCTCCGGCGTGGATGGCCTGGACGATCAGACCCAGAAGAAGGTCAACTTCTACACCCGCCAGTACATCGACGCCCTGTCGCCGTCCAACTTTGCCCTGACCAACCCGGAAGTCTTCCGCGAGACCGTCAAGAGCCACGGCCAGAACCTCATCAAGGGCCTCAACAACCTGCTGCGCGACGTGGAAGAAGGCGACGGCAACCTGCGCGTCAAGATGACCGACACCACCGCCTTCGAGCTGGGCCGCAACGTGGCCACCACGCCGGGCAAGGTCGTCTTCCAGACCGAGATGATGCAGTTGCTGCAGTACACCCCGACCACCCCGGACGTGTCCAAGCGCCCGCTGCTGATCGTCCCGCCCTGGATCAACAAGTTCTACATCCTCGACCTGCGCGAGAAGAACTCCTACATCAAGTGGTGCGTCGATCAGGGCCACACCGTGTTCGTGATCTCCTGGGTCAACCCGGATGAGCGCCTGGCCGAGAAGAGCTTCGACGCCTACCTGCTCGAAGGCACCCTGGCCGCCGTCGACGCCATCGTCGAACAGACCGGCGCCAAGGAAATCAACGCCGCCGGCTACTGTCTGGGCGGCACGCTGCTCGCCACCACCCTGGCCTACATGGCCGCCAAGAAGGACAAGCGCCTGGCGTCCGGCACCTTCTTCACCACCATGACCGACTTCGCCGATCCGGGCGAACTGTCCGTCTTCCTCGACGAAGGCCAGATCTCCAGCCTCGAGAAGAAGATGTTCGAGCGCGGCTACCTCGAAGGCTCCGAAATGGCCGGCACCTTCAACATGCTGCGCGCCAACGACCTGATCTGGTCCTTCGTGGTGAACAACTACCTGATGGGCAAGGATCCGTTCCCCTTCGACCTGCTGTACTGGAACTCCGATTCCACCCGCATGCCGGCGAAGATGCACAGCTTCTACCTGCGCAACATGTACCTGAACAACCTCCTCAAGGAGCCGGGTGGCATCGAGATCGCAGGCGTGCCCATCGATCTGTCCAAGATCAAGGTCCCGACCTACTTCATCTCCACCATCGAAGACCACATCGCCCCGTGGAAGAGCACCTACTCCGGTGCCCGCAACTTCGGCGGCAACGTGCGCTTCGTGCTGGGCGGCTCCGGCCACATCGCCGGCATCGTCAACCCGCCAGCAGCCAACAAGTATGGCTACTGGACCAACCCGGCCGCCAAGCTGCCCGCCACCGCCGACGAGTTCTTCAACGGCGCCGAGCAGCACCCGGGCTCCTGGTGGACGGACTGGCAGGCCTGGCTGATGGCCCAGGACAGCAGCAAGGTTCCGGCCCGCGATCCGCTCAACGGCAAGTTCAAGGTGCTCGAAGATGCACCGGGCTCCTTCGTCAAGGCCCGTCTCGACGCCAAGAAGAAGGCCGCCTGATCCATCGGCAGCCTGCATGAAGAAAGGGGGCCTCGGCCCCCTTTTCCTTTTTCCGCCTCAGCCTCAATCGCCCCACTTCACCAACCGTGGCCACCTACCCGCTCGAAACCCCGCTCCCCCACGGCCTGCCCGTCGTCCTCGACACCAACGTGGTGTTGTCCCTGTGGATGTTCGAAGATCCCGCCCTCGTGCGCCTGCGCGCGGCCGTCGAGAGCGGCGCGCTCCGCCCCCTCAGCCGGGAAGACTGCCTGGGCGAACTCGCCCGCGTGCTCGCCTACCCGCAGTTTGCCCAGAGCCCCGAACGCCAGGCCGAGATCGCCGCCACCTACCGGGCCCGCTGCACGCTCGTCGAACCGGTCGCCCCGCCCGCCTGCGAACTGCCCAACTGCCTCGACCGGGACGACCAGAAGTTCCTCGAGCTCGCCCGCGACAGCAGCGCCCGGGCGCTCCTGACCCGCGACAAACTGGTGCTCAAGCTCGGCAAACGCCCGGTCATCGCCGCGCGTTTCGCCATCCTCACGCCCGAAAAGCTGCAAATCCAGCTGGCGTAAAGCCCACCACATCACAGAGCCTTGCACATTGACACAACAATTCACATATCATGGCAACCCCGGACACCCAGTCTGGATAGACTGGGGACTCAACCCTCATGACGGAGCACGCCATGGCCACTGAAATGTCTTTCGACGTTGGCAACCTGATCACCACCTACCTCATTCCCCTCGGCTGGAAACTTGCCGGTGCCGTCGCCCTCTGGATCATCGGCGGCTGGCTGATCAACATCATCGGCAACCTGTCCAACCGCGGCATGACCCGCCAGAAGGTCGAGCCCACCCTGGTCCGCTACGTCGAGGCCACCCTGCGGGTGGTCATGCGCATCGTGCTGGTCATCGTGATCCTGTCGGTGTTCGGCATCGAGACCACCAGCTTCGCGGCCCTCATCGCCGCAGCCGGCGTGGCCATCGGTGTGGCGTGGAGCGGCCTGCTCTCCAACTTCGCTGCCGGCGCATTCCTGATCATCCTGCGCCCGTTCAAGGTGGGTGATTTCATCAGCGGCGCGGGCGTCACCGGCACCGTCAAGGAAATCGGCCTGTTCGCCACCACCATCGACCAGCCCGACAATGTGCGGACGACCATCGGCAACAACAAGCTGTTCTCCGACAACATCGTCAACTACACGCTGAACCCGTCCCGCCGGGTGGACCTGACCGCCCAGCTGGCCCACAGCGTGGATCCGAAGCAGGCGATGGAGCTCATCCGCGCCCGCATCAAGCAGATCCCCAACGTGCTGACCGACCCGGCGCCGGATGTCGAGATCCTCGAGTTCAACGCGGCCGGCACCAAGCTGGTGGTGCGCCCCTATTGCCACAACGACCACTACTGGCAGGTGTATTTCGACACCAACAAGGCCCTGGCCGAAGTGGGCGGCGCCAACAACTGGCCGATCCCGGCGCCCCATCAGGTGCTGCGTCAGCCCAGCTGATCGCCCCCGGCTTCAGCGCAAACGCCCACTCCGGTGGGCGTTTTTCATGGCGCGCCGGCCAGCGTGCGGCGCAGCTCGGTGAGATAGCGCAGCCCGGCCACCGCCCGACTGCCGTACCACGAGGCCATCTCGCCATCGATCAGCGCCGCCGGACGCCCCGACGCGGCGGCCACCTCGGCCAGATGGTTGTCGCGAAAGCGATAGGGCTCGGACGACAGGAAGACCCGCGCCACGCCCGCCAGCCACGGCGCATCCCATTCGAAGGCCGGATAGCGCGGCTCGTCGGCCTCGGGAACCGTCTGCCAGCCCACCGCCCCCAGCATCGCCGAGATGTAGGTGCTGCGCGCCACGGTCATCCATGGCTGGCGCCAGATGAGGTAGAGCACCTTCTCGGCCGGCAGGCTGGCGCCCACGGCCCGCGCGTCGTCCAGCGCAGCGGCAAGATCGGCGCACAGCCGCTCAGCCTCGGCCTCACGGCCAAAGATGCCACCCAGCAGGCGATACACCGGCAGGTTGTCCTCGGGCGTGCAGGGGTGGGTGACGATCACATGGGGCACGCAGGCGGCGATCTCCTCGACGCATTCGCGCCGGTTTTCGTCCACATTGACGATCACGTGGGTCGGCGCCAGCTCGCGCAGGCGCGCGAGGTTCACGTCCTTGGTGCCGCCCACTTTGGGGATGGTCTTCAGGATCGCCCGCGGGTGGATGCAAAAGCCCGTCCGCCCGACCAGTTGCCCGGCCAGCCCCAGATCGCACACCAGCTCGGTGAGCGAGGGCACCAGCGAGACGATCCGCGCCGGGCCCGAATGGGGCTGGTGGCGATGGCCGCTTGCGTCCACCAGGAAATCTTCATCATTGTTGTTCTGCATCATCGCGCAAGTATCTCAGGAGCCGCACCGTTATTGGATGGTACGTGGAACAAGCATCCGCGCCCGCACTCTCACCTGAAGCAAGCAAACCCTTCCAGCCACGGAGAAGATCATGAAAATCGGCGTTCCCAAGGAAACCAAGAACCATGAACATCGGGTCGGCCTGACCCCGGGAGCAGTCCGGGAGGTCGTCGCCCATGGCCACCAGGTGTTCGTCGAGACCGGCGCCGGGCTCGGCATCGGCGCCACGGATTCCGATTACGAACGCGCCGGCGCCACCATCAGCGCCAGCGGGGCCGATGTCTTCGAGGCCGCCGAGATGATCGTCAAGGTGAAGGAGCCGCTCCCCGACGAGCAGGCCCGCCTCAAGCCCCACCACATCCTGTTCACCTATCTGCACCTCGCCCCTGCACCCGAACTCGCCGAGGCGCTGCTTGCCAGCGGCGCCACCGCCATCGCCTACGAAACCGTCACCGCACCCGGCGGCGGCCTGCCGCTACTGGCGCCGATGTCCGAAGTGGCGGGGCGGATGAGCATCCAGGCCGGCGCCGCGGCACTCGAAAAATCCCATGGCGGCCGCGGCGTGCTGCTGGGCGGCGTGCCCGGCGTCGAGCCGGGCCGGGTCGTCGTGCTGGGCGGCGGCACGGTGGGCAACAACGCGGCCCACACGTCCGTCGGCATCGGCGCCGACGTGACCATCGTCGATAAATCCCTGGCCGTGCTGCGCCACCTGGACGAAGTGTACGGCGGGCGGGTCAAGACCCTCTACGCCACCCGTGACGCCATCGAAAGCGTGCTGCCCCATGCCGATCTGGTGATCGGCGCGGTGCTGATCCCCGGCGCCACCGCGCCCAAGCTGGTCACCCGCGCGATGCTGGCCACCATGAAACCCGGTGCGGTGATCGTCGACGTGGCCATCGACCAGGGCGGCTGCATCGAGACATCCCACCCCACCACCCACGCCGACCCGACCTTCGTGGTGGATGGCGTGGTGCACTACTGCGTCGCCAACATGCCCGGCGCGGTGGCCCGCACCGCCACCTACGCCCTCAACGCGGCCACCCTGCCCTACGTGCTGGCGCTGGCCGACAAGGGCTGGAAGGACGCCCTGAAGGACGACGCCGGCCTGCGCGCGGGCCTCAACGTGTGCAACGGCCACGTCACCCACCCGATCGTGGCCGATGCCCTGGGCAAGAAATACCTGCCTGCCATCACCCAGCTCGGCTGAGGGCGCCGGCTACAGATCGAGCCCGCGCGGCTTGCGGCCGGCGCGGGCGAAGATACGGTCGAACACCGCGTTGGGCAGGAGGCGCAGCAGTCTGGCCACCACGCCCATCTGCCAGGGGATCACCGTGTAGGTGGTGCCGGCGTCAATGGCCCGCACGAAGCGCCGGGCGGCTTCATCCACCGGCAGCATGAAGGGCATCGGGTAGCGGTTCACCGCGGTCATCGGCGTCTCGATGTAGCCGGGGGCGATGGTCACCACCCGCACGCCGCTGCCGTGGAGCTCGACCCTCAGGCTCTCGAGATAGGCAATCGCCGCGGCCTTGGAGGCGCTGTAAGCCCCCGCGCCGGGCAGGCCGCGGATGCCCGCCACCGACGCGATGCCCACCAGCCGCCCGCTGCCACGGGCCCGCATGGGCGCCGCAAAGGGCTGGAAGGTGGCCACCATGCCCAGCACGTTGGTGCGCATCACCCGCTCAAAGGCGGGCAGGTCGTCGGCTTCTTCGGTGAGCGTGCCCACGGACACGCCGGCATTGGCGATCACCACGTCCGGCAGGCCGATGCGCGCCACGAAATCCGCCGCCGCAGCCTGCAGGGCCGGGCCGTCAGCCACATCGACGATGTAGATGGCGTGCTCGCCGGGCAGGCTCGTCACCAGCGCAGCGAGGGCGTCACGACGCCGGGCTACGAGGCCCAGCACCGCGCCCCGGGCCGCGTAGTGGCGTGCCAGGGCGGCGCCGATGCCGCTGGAGGCACCGGTGATGAAGACGCGTTCGGTCACGGGATGAAAAAGGAAGCACGCCGCCCGACCCGGAAGCCAGGCGGCGTTGCGGGCTTACTTGCGGCCCTGTTCGCTGCGGGCGCGGGCGATCAGCTGATCCGCCACCTTGAGCGCCGCCTCGTGGGAGCCGGCGAGGGAGCCGGAGGTGAAGTACTTGCCGTCGATCGCCAGGGTCGGAACGCCGTCGATCTTGTAGTTGCGGGCGATTTCCTCGAAGCGCTTGACGCGCACGTTGGTGGTGAAGCCCCGGTACGCGTCGGAAAACTTCTTGGCATCCACACCCTTCTTGACGACCCATTCCTGGGCAGCGGCTTCGGTGTTGAGCGGCAGCTTCTCGGTCTGGACGGCGTCGAAGATCTGGCCGTGCAGGCGCGGCAGATCGCCGGTGGCGTCGAGCGTCGCGTACAGCCGGGCGAGGCCCACCAGCATCTGCTGGCCCCACATCACCGGGACGCGGGTGAACACCACGTCGGACGGCAGCTTCTTGACCCAGGCGTCGAGCACCGGATCGAAGGAACGACAGTGGGGGCAGCCGTAGTGGAAGAACTCCAGCACTTCGATCTTCCCCTTGGCCTCGGTGGGCTGGGGCGGCGAAACAAGTTCGAAGCCCTTGCCACTGCCCTGCGACCAGGCGGGCAGACCAAGGCCGCCGAGGGCTGCGAGGGCGGAGAGCTGTTTGAGGACGTCACGACGCTGCATTAGGGTTTCTCCTTCGATCCAAAGGACTCATTGAGCGGCGGTGGCCGGCTTTGGTTCCTTGGGTTTGATCTTCACGATGGCGGTGGTGATGCCGTTGGCGGTGAGGTTGTCCCGCGCCTTGGTCATCACGTCCTGCCCGAGGTAGGGGCCGGTGCGCACCCGATGCATCGTGCCTTTGTCGGGCACTTCGATCTTCTGGACGCTGGCCTCCACCCCCATCAACGCAAGACGCGCCTTCAGGTTGTCCGCTTCGGACGGGTCTTCGAAGGCGCCGGCCTGCAGGTAGAACTTCTCGGGCGCCGGGGCCGGCTTGTCGAGCAGCGCCGCCTCGGCCTTGGCGCGCTCGGCGCTGTCCATGCCTTCGGTGGACTTGGTCTTGTCGGCCTTGGCGGTGTCGGTGGTGGCGGCCTTGTCGGCTTTGTCGGACTTGTCCTTGGCGGGCTTGTCGGTCTTCACGACTTCGGTGGTTTCCTCGGGCTTGGTGGGCGCCGGCAGCGCATCCGAACCCTTGGGCAGCACGTTGTAGAAATCGAAGCGGGGCTTCTCGACAGGCTTGTCGCCGGCCTTGCCGGGCAGCGCGATGGGCTCGCTGCCCTGGGGCTTGGCCGGCGGCGCGACGACCGTCCGCTCGTCAGCAGGCTTGGGCTTGCTGAAGGGCGACGAGGCGGTGAAATACAGCGCGATCCCGGCAGCCACCAGGGCCCCCAGGATCAGGCCGACAAAAATGCCGACAAGGGTGCCGCCACGGCTGCCCGATTTGGGCTTCCTGGCTTGAGGACGTGGCTTGAGATCGCGACTCATGGATGGAGAAGTCCGGGATTACATCGAATCGGGAGCAGAAACGCCAAGCAGCGCGAGGCCGTTGCGGATCACCTGACGCACCGCGGCAGCCAGGGCCAGACGGGCCAGCTTGAGCCCCTCGTCGTCCACCAGCATCCGTTCGGCGTTGTAGTAGCTGTGGAACTCGCCGGCCAGATCCTTCAGGTAGAAGGCGATCTGGTGCGGCGCGTAGTCGGACGCGGCGCTCTGGACGACTTCCGGGAAGGCGGTGAGGCGGGCGCACAGGGCGAGCTCGCGCTCGTTGTCGAGACGGGCGAGATCGGCGTCGGCCAGATCGGCGAGGACGCCGTTCCACTGGCCCAGCACCGAGCACAGGCGGGCGTGGGCGTACTGGATGTAGTACACCGGGTTCTCGTTGCTCTGGCTCTTGGCGAGGTCGAGGTCGAAATCCAGATGCTGGTCGGCCTTGCGCAGCACGTAGAAGAAGCGGCAGGCGTCGTTACCCACTTCGTTGCGCAGCTCGCGCAGCGTGACGAACTCGCCGGAGCGGGTGGACATGGCCGCCTTCTGGCCGTCGCGGTACAGCACCGCAAACTGCACCAGCGCCACGTCGAGCTTCTCGGGCGGCAGGCCCAGTGCGGTGAGCGCGCCCTTCACGCGGGGGATGTAGCCGTGGTGGTCGGCGCCCCAGATGTCGATGATGCGGTCGAAGCCGCGCTCGTACTTGTTGGCGTGGTAAGCGATGTCGGACGCGAAATAGGTGTAGAGGCCGTTCTCGCGCTGGACGACGCGGTCCTTCTCGTCGCCAAAGGCAGTGGAGCGGAACCACTTGGCGCCGTCCTGTTCGTAGAGGTGACCGCGGGCTTCGAGCTCGGCCACGGCCTTCTCGACGAGGCCGGTGTCGAACAGCGAACGCTCCGAGAACCACATGTCGAAGGTGACGCCGAACTCCTTGAGATCCTCGCGGCCGTCGCCGAGTTGCTCGTTGAGCGCGAAGCCATGCACCCAGGCGTAATCCGGCCCGAGCAGGCGCTTGGCGTTGGCGATCAGCGCATCCAGGTGGCCTTCCTTGTCGGCCTCGACCGACGGGGCACCGGCCAGCACATCGGCGGCGGAAACCTGGGCGAAGCGGTCGGCGTGGCCGGTCTTGATCTGGGCGGCCATGTCCTTCACGTAGTCGCCCTGGTAGGCGTTGGGCGGGAAGGCGATGGCGATGCCGAAGAGATCGAGGTAACGCAGCCAGGTGGACAGCGCGAGGATGTCCATCTGCCGGCCGGCGTCATTGATGTAGTACTCACGGGTCACGTCGAAGCCGGCGAAATCCAGCACGTCGGCGAGCGACGCGCCATAGGCGGCGCCCCGGCCGTGGCCCACGTGGAGCGGACCGGTGGGGTTGGCCGACACGAACTCGACCTGCACCTTCACGCCGGACTTCACGCCGCGGCCATAGGCTTCGCTGGCGCCGAGTACCGCACCGACCACCGCCGTCTTGGCGTCAGCGGCGAGGGTGAAGTTGATGAAGCCGGCGCCGGCCACTTCGGTCTTGGCAACCAGCGGCGACTTGGGCAGCTCGGCCAGCAGCAGGGCGGCCAGCTCGCGGGGATTGCGCTTCAGCGGCTTGGCCAGTTGCAGCGCCAGGTTGCTCGCAAAATCCCCGTGACCGGCCTGCTTCGGACGTTCCAGGTTGATCGGGGTTTCGGCCTGGTCGGGCGCCACACTGATGAGGGCGGCACGCAGGAGGTCGGCAAGCTGGGTTTTCGGATCGGCGCTCATGGCAAATACTGCGACTAAAAGCACAGGATTATATCCAAGCGCCGGGCGTCCCGCCTGTCGTGCAAACTTTCGTGCGAATTAAGCCCGCCGACAAAGCGCTTGCTACGTGGCAAACTTGCCTCGTGAGCACTTTTTCCCGTCGTATCCCGGTCCGCTTCGCGGCTTTCGCCGCCAGCCTGCTGCTGGCGACGGGCGCCGCTGCCGACGCGCCCACCCTCGACTGGCGCCTGCCGCTACCGGCCGGCCAAGGCTGGCGGATCATCGACCTGCGCGAAGGCAACGGCATCCGCCACGAGGAATACGTGCCCCGCGGCCAGGGCATCGAGGACTACCGCGACCGCCTGCTCGTCCAGCGCTTCGGCGCCCAGGAGATGAGCCCCGAGGCCTACCTCGGCCACATCGCCGTCGGCCTGGCCCGGCACTGCCCGGAATTCACCACCAGCGGCCTCGTCACCGGCGCCCGCGACGGCCTCGGCCATTCCACCCGCACTGCCTACTGCAGCCGCTTCGGCGACCGGCCCTATGGTTATGTGGTGGCCCAGAAGGCCATCCGCGACGGCGACTTTCTTTTTGTGGTCGAGCGGGAATGGCGCCTGCCGCCGTTTTCCATCGAGTCCGACGGCACGGTCAGCTTCGGCGTTGCGGACGAAGCCGTGAAGCGGGACATCCGCAGCACCGTGCGCTGGCTCACCGAGCAGGTCCATCCCATCGCCCCGCCGCCCGCGCCTGCCCCTGCGCCAGCGCGTCCCCGCATCAGGCGCTGAAGCCCCCGCCCACGCTTCCGCCGGCCCGGCTTTCGGGGCACAATCCGCGTTTTCCTTTTCACTTGCCGCCGTGCGCCTCTTCCGACTCGTCAAGATCGTCTCCGTCAGCCTGAAATACGGCCTCGACCAGATGATCCTCTCCAGCGAGCCGACCGGCCGGCTGGCCTGGCTGGCGCGCGCGCTGCGCTTCGGCCGCCGTTTCGACGAGCCCTCGGGCGCCCGCCTGCGTCAGGCCCTCGAATCCCTCGGCCCGATCTTCGTCAAGTTTGGCCAGATGCTGTCCACCCGGCGCGATCTCCTGCCGCCGGCCATCGCCGAAGAGCTCGCCCGCCTGCAGGATCGCGTCCCGCCGTTTTCCAGCGAAGAAGCCCTGGCCCAGCTCGAAACCGCCTACGGCAAGCACGCCGACGAGGTCTTCGCCCGCTTCGAGCGCCAGCCGATCGCCTCCGCGTCCATCGCCCAGGTGCATTTTGCCGAGCTGCCCGATGGCACCGAGGTGGCGGTCAAGATCCTGCGACCCGGCATCGCCCCGGTGATCGCCCACGATCTGGCCCTGCTCGACGCCGCCGCGACCATCCTCGAAAAAATCTGGCCCGAAGGCCGCCGCCTCAAGCCGCGGGAAGTCGTCGCCGAGTTCTCCAAGTATCTGCGCGACGAGCTCGACCTGATGCGCGAGGCCGCCAACTGCTCGCAGCTGCGGCGCAACTTCAAGGATTCGGAACTGCTGGTGGTGCCCGAAGTGCACTGGGACTGGTGCACCACCAACGTGATGGTGATGGAGCGGATGAAGGGCATCCCCATCTCCCAGCTCGACACCCTGCGCAAGGCCGGCATCGATCTCAAGGCGCTGTCCCGCGCCGGCGTCGAGATCTTCTTCACCCAGGTGTTCCGCGACGGCTTCTTCCATGCCGACATGCACCCGGGCAACATCTTCGTCGCCACCGAAGGCGCCACCCGCGGGCGCTACATCGCGCTGGATTTCGGCATCATCGGCACCCTCAACGACACCGACAAAAAATACCTCGCCACCAACTTCCTGGCCTTCTTCCAGCGGGATTACCGACGCGTGGCGCTGGCCCACATCGAGGCCGGCTGGGTGCCCGCCCACACCCGCGCCGACGAGTTCGAAGGCGCGATCCGCGCGGTGTGCGAACCCATCTTCGACCGCCCGCTGAAAGACATCTCCTTCGGCAAGACGCTGCTGCGCCTGTTCCAGACCGCCCGCCGCTTCGAGATGGAAGTCCAGCCCCAGCTGGTGCTGCTGCAGAAGACACTCCTCAACATCGAAGGCCTCGGCCGCCAGCTCGACCCGGATCTCGATCTGTGGAAGACCGCCAAGCCCTTCCTCGAGCGCTGGATGAACGACCAGATCGGCTGGCGCGCCCTCGTCCGTCACATGAAGGACGAAGCCCCCGCCTGGGCCGCCACCCTGCCCCAGCTGCCGCGCCTGGTGCATCAGGCGCTGGCCTCCGAGAAGCGCGACGACGCCGCCCGCGCCGAGATCGCCCGCCTCGCCGCCGCCAACACCCGCCAGCGCCGCTGGCTCATGGCCACCGGCCTGGTGCTCGCCGGCCTCGCCGCCCTCGAAGGCTGGCGCTGGCTTGCCTGACAACTTCTGTCTCCCCGCCCGATCCTCCAGCAATCGAAACAATCGGGTAGCTACCATTCCGACCGACAACACATGACCGCCCGGTGACACCCTCACCCGGCGGCCATCCGCCCCTGCCCGGCGCCCGCGGTGCCGCCGGGCCAACGCCCGGCCTCCCCGGCCGGCGCTGAACAAACGCCCGCCGGCGCGCTCAAACACGCATCGCCCGCCGCATTCGAAGGAACACCATGCCAGCCCCGTTCGTGCCCTCCCGCCCGGTCCGTATCGTCGGCGTCGGCTCCTGCCTCGGCGCGCCGATCTTCGGCCCCGCCGCCGGCCCCCGCGCCCTGCGCGACTACTGCATCGAACCGCGCCTCAACCAGCGCGGCATCCGCGCCCGCTGGCAGACCCTGCTCGAACCCTCCGCCCCCAAGCCGCCCCACCCGCCGATGCACGAACGCCTCGGCACCGTGAGCCACCTGCTCCACGATCTGGCCGACATCACCGCCGCCATCTGCGCCGAAGACGCCATCCCGCTGGTGCTCGGCGGCGACCACGTGATCGGCGCCGGCACCTGGCGCGGCGTGGCCCGCCAGCTCGCCCCCCGCGGCAAGCTTGGCCTGATCTGGGTGGACGCCCACCTGGACGCCCACACCCCCCAGACCACCCACTCCGGCAACATCCACGGCATGCCCCTGGCGGCCCTGCTGGGGATCGGCGACGAAACCCTCACCGGCCTGCCCGGCCCGCACCTCGACCCCGCCCACGTGGTGATCGTCGGCGCGCGCTCGTGGGAGCCGGAAGAACCCAAGCTCCTCGAAAAGCTCGGCGTGAAGATCTTCTACATGCCCGAAGTGCGCGCCCGGGGCCTCGCCGCGGTGATGTGCGACGCCATGACCATCGCCCGGGAAGGCACCGCCGGCTTCGGCGTGTCGGTCGATCTGGATTCGATGGACAGCGCCAAGCTGCCCGCCACCACCTGCCTCGAACCCGACGGCCTCGACCCCCAGGAGCTGGTGGATACCCTCCACGGCCTGCGCAGCTGCGCCGATTTCGTCGCCCTGGAGATCGTCGAATACGTGCCCGAACGCGACCGCTGCAACAGCGGCGCCCAGTGGGTCGTCGAGCTCGCCGCCGCCGCCCTCGGCCCCACCACCTCCCAGCTGCGCTACCGGGAGGACACCTTCGGCGCCCGCAACTACGCGCCCCTGCCGGTGGTCTTCAGCCGCGGCGAAGGACCGTGGCTGTGGGACGTGGAAGGCCGCCGCTACCTCGACATGATGAGCGCCTACTCGGCGGTGAGCTTCGGTCACAGCCATCCGCGGCTGGTGCGCGCCCTCACCGAACAGGCCGGCCGCCTCGCTCTCACCTCCCGCGCCTACTCCAACGACCGCCTGCCCCTGCTGCTCGAGCGCCTGTCGGCCCTGCTGGGCTACGACCAGGCGCTGCCGGTCAATACCGGCGTCGAAGCCGTCGAGACCGCCATCAAGGCCGCCCGCAAGTGGGCCCACACCATCAAGGGCGTGCCCGAAGGCCAGGCCGAGATCATCGTGTGCGCCGGCAACTTCCACGGACGCACCACCACCGTGGTCGGCTTCTCGTCCGAAACCCAGTACCGGGCCGGCTTCGGCCCCTTCGCGCCGGGCTTCAAGACCATCCCCTTCGGCGACGCCGACGCCCTCGAAACCGCCATCGGCCCCAACACCGCGGCCTTCCTGTTCGAGCCGATCCAGGGCGAAGGCGGCATCAACATCCCGCCCGCCGGCTGGCTCACCCGCTGCGCCGAGATCTGCCGCACCCGCAACGTGCTGCTGATCGCCGACGAGGTCCAGACCGGCCTCGGCCGCACCGGCAAGCTGCTGGCCGTCGATCACGAAGGCGTGCGCCCGGATGGCGTGATCCTTGGCAAGGCCCTCGGCGGCGGCCTGCTGCCGGTGGCCGCCTTCCTCGCCGACGAGCGCCTGATGCAGGTCTTCCGCCCCGGCGACCACGGCTCCACCTTCGGCGGCAACCCGCTCGCCGCCGCGGTAGCCTGCGAAGCCCTGGCCCTGCTGGCCGACGAGAAGCTCGCCGAGCGCGCCGCCCGCCTGGGCGAGATCTTCCTCGCCCGCCTGCAGGCCATCGACAACCCGCTGATCCGCCAGGTGCGGGGCCGCGGCCTGCTGATCGGCATGGAGCTGGACACCACCCGCGTCACCGCCCGCACCGCCGCCGAATGGCTGCTCGCCCGCGGCCTGATGACCAAGGACACCCACGACAGCGTGCTGCGCTTCGCCCCGCCGCTGATCGTGGACGAAGCCACCCTGCTGAAGGCCGCCGAAGTGGTTGGCGACGCCCTCGGCGACCTCGCCCGCCGCACCGCCTGATCCCCTGCCATGAGCGAAAAACTCGACCGAATCGTCCTCGAAGCCCGCCGCGCCGCCGACAAGCGCGCCGAGGGCTACCGCGAAAAAGCCCTCAAGATCTACCCGTGGGTCTGCGGCCGCTGCGCCCGCAGCTTCACCCACACCAACCTGCGCGAACTCACCGTCCACCACCGCGACCACAACCACGACAACAACCCGCCCGACGGCAGCAACTGGGAGCTTTTGTGCGTGTATTGCCACGACAACGAACACCAGCGCCAACTCGAAGCCACCCAAGGCAACGTCACGGCCAAGCAGCCCGGCAAGGCCGCGACGCATTCACCCTTTGCGGGGCTGGCGGGGTTGTTGAAGAAGGATTGAGGGGAAAGCGAATCGGATCGCAAAGCAGGAAACCACGTAGGTCGGGTTAGCCCCTCGGGCGTAACCCGACGTCCCCTGCTCGGGCCCTCGCCTCAGCGGCCTCCTCACACCTTGCCCCGAACCGCAACCTGACGGACTGCTGTGGAAGCGCGTCGGGTTACGCCCTGCGGGCTAACCCGACCTACGGGCTGGGTGGAGCCAGGTCAGAGGGTTTCACGAACCGACCTTGTGTTCTCTGGCTCCCAGTAGCCTCCGCTGCCGTGATACGTCTCGGCATGAAGTGAAAACAACTCTCCACACGCGCTACAGCGGAAACGATGGCCAACAATGTCATCCCAATGCGCGCCTTCGGCGAGGGCCGCAAATGTGACTTGCGAAACTGGGGCAGATTCGGGCACCTCACTGATAGTGCCGTCATCACAGTTCTGCTTCGCGATTTGAATTGCTCGGCGCAAATCATTGGGCTGCCGAATTGCAAACCGCACGCACAGGTCTTTGCACTTCTCACATGACATGGACTGGAGGCCTTTAACGTCGGAGCTCACCGGGCTGCGCGGACAGAAGGGCGTCAAACATGCCGAAAGCGAAAAGACAAAATCTTGTCATGGAGCAGATCAGCTACCCTCGCGTCTGAGGCCACAGCGAACTCAGGTTCGCCTGACGCTGGGGCCGTAAGGTGAAGATATCTCGACTAGCCATTTGTTATCAACCTCTCCGGAGAGGCGATCGTGGGTAGACGAAAACTGCAGGAAGCCAGCCTTGATAATTTCCTGGATGAGTGAAGAAAAACTTGCGTCAGGTTCAATGCTGTATTCAGCCTCCAATGGCCCACATTGATCATCTTGGGGACAGCAAGCCTGTCGATGCACGGTGATCTTCATGGGCTACCTAATGTGTAGCAAATGACTGGCACCCAGGACGCGGGATTCTTCAAACCTGCAGCTCGTGACAAAGTGACCCATCGCTTTTCGCGTCGGGCCGGCGTCCATTCTTCTTGTGACGAAACGCCTCACCCCGCGCGCCCACGACCAGCAATCGGCTTCGCGGCGGCGCCGGCCGCGTATGCCAATCAAACCTATCGCCAACCAGCCCTCATGACAAGTTCTTTGTCGCGCTCGTGCTGCTCACGTGGGGCGTGCCTTGTCTGTCGGAGGTATCGGCGGCGTCGGGTGTCGGACTGAAGTCCGACCTACAGGGTGGGTGGGCTGGCGGGATGACCCGAAAGGCCGTCCAGCCCCAGGGTGCGGCCTTCGGGGCCTCAGGTTTTTCCCGGTTACCTGTATTGACCCAGCAAATCCTGCACAGGTCACGCCGCTAATGCGAATGCCTCAGCGGGTGTCTTCATATCCAACGCCTGGTGGGGCCGCTGGTGGTTGTAGAACTGGATCCAGTCGCCAATGACACGGCTGGCATGCTGCAGAGTCTCGAAGCGGTGGCGGTGGATGCACTGCTCTTTCAGCGTCCGGATCATCCGCTCCACCAGGCCGTTCTGCTGCGGCGTGTAGGGTGTGATGAATTCCTGCTTCAGGCCATAGCTTTTGACCAGCGCCGTGTAGCTGCGGCTGGTGAAGACCAGGCCGTTGTCCGAACGCAGCAGGAAGGGCTCCTTCACGCGTCCCAGCGTACCGAAGCGCGCGATCAGGGCCTGCTCCAGCGCGCTTTCAGCGGTGCGGGATTTGCCGCTCCGAGAAACATGCCAGCCCAGCAACTCCCGGCTGAAGCAGTCGATCACCAGTGCCAGTGTGGCCCAGCCGTCTCGTCCCGCCCAAACACGGCATAGATCCGTCGCCCACCGTTCGTTGGGCTGGGATGCCCTTGAGCGCCGAGCTTCGATCCGGGGCCGAAACCCGACCGGGCGCTTCCGGACCTGCCAGCCGCGCAGCTGGAACACCCGCTGCACCGTGTTCTTGTTGAACCCCAGCAGGTGGGCCACCGTCCGGTAGCCAAAGGACGGGTTGTCCTCGATCATCGCCTTGATCGGTTCGGCAAAGCGGGGTTGAACCTTTGGCGGGGACTTCACCGACTGGTAGTAGAACGTCCGACGGGGCACTTCAAACCACCGGCACAGCTGACTGATCGAGACGACGATCCCTTCTTCCTTGAGTCCCTGGCGGATCGTCTCGATCACTTCTCGTCCTCGCCCAGCAGGGACTGCAATTTTTTTCTGGCACGCAGCTCCAGCATCGCTTCTCCATAGGCTTCCTGGAGCTGCTTGATCTGTTTCTCGTACTGCTCC